>JAGGTG010000065.1 GCA_021163905.1 Candidatus Aerophobota bacterium | reverse complement strand
GTTAAAGGAGATATAGTTGGCAAAGGTAGTTGTAAAAAATCTTACCAAAAAATTTGGTAATCTTGTGGCAGTTAAAGATTTAAACCTTACAGTCGAGGAGGGGGAGTTTGTTGTGCTTCTCGGACCTTCCGGATGTGGTAAAACAACTACCCTTCGCTGTATTGCAGGTCTTGAACATCCCGACGAGGGTGAGATTTACTTTGATGATACTCTTGTTAATGATCTTTCACCATCTACAAGAAATATAGCATTTGTCTTTCAGTTTTATGCTCTTTATCCTTATCTGAGTGTTTATGACAACATTGCCTTTCCTCTAAGAGCAGAGAGAATTCCGGAGAAAGAAGTTAGAGAAAGGGTAAATTCTATTTTAAAACTTCTCAAGATTGAGGATATAAAAGATAAATCTCCAAAGAAGCTAACCAGTGGACAGGCTCAAAGGGTAGCCCTTGGCAGAGCTATAGTTCGTCGTCCCAGGGTTTTCCTTCTGGATGAGCCTCTATCTAATCTTGATGCTAAATTCAGGGAGGAGATGAGACTGGAACTCCGCAGACTCCAGTCTCACATTGGTACCACAACAATTTATGTAACCCATGATCAGGCAGAAGCTGTATCACTGGCTGATAGGATAGTGGTTATGAATCTTGGTGTGGTTCAACAAATAGGAACTCCAAGGGAGGTTTACTCTTATCCCCGTAATTTGTTTGTGGCTAATTTTATAGGTAGTCCGGGGATGAACCTTATAAACTGTTCCTATCAGAGTGGAAAACTCGTTGGCGAGAATGGATCTTTTTCTTTTCCCATTGATGATGAAACTAAAACCAAGATTCCTTCTGATCTGCAGGGGAAAAGGCTTGTTTTAGGTGTAAGACCGGAAGATTTTGTCTTTACCTCGGATAAGGATCCTGAGGGAATAGGATGTGAGGTTTACATTGTTGAGCCTCTTGGCACAGAAAATATAGTTAGTCTAAAGATAGGGGAGAGTATAGTAAAGGTAAAAACTCCTCCTGCATTTTTACCTCAGGTGGGAGAGAAACTCCGGGTAAAGATAAAAAAGGGAAAACTTCGTCTATTTAACAGAGAAACAGAGGAAAATATTCTTTAATTAAACTTAATAAGATGGCAAGTGTAAAGCTTGTAAATGTTACAAAAAGGTATGGAAATCTGGAGGCTATAAAGAAGATAAATCTGGATATAAAGGATGGGGAACTGATGGTTCTTCTTGGACCAACAGGTGCAGGGAAGACTACCACTTTGAGATCAGTTGCCGGTCTTGAACATCCAGAGGAAGGTGAGATTTATATTGGCGATGAGAAGGTTAATGGACTTTCCCCTGCTGACAGGGATGTTGCCTTTGTTTTCCAGAATTACTCTTTATACCCAAGATATACTGTATTTGAAAATATGGCCTCCCCTCTTAAGGCAAGAGGTATGGATAAAGACAGGATAGAAAAGATTGTAAAGAGGACAGCAGATATGCTCCACATTGCTCATCTTCTTCAGAGAAAGCCTGAGCATCTATCCGGAGGTGAAATGCAGAGAGTAGCCCTTGGCAGAGCCCTTGTACGGGAGCCCCGTGTATTTTTAATGGATGAGCCTCTTACAAACCTTGATGCAAAATTAAGGGAAGAGATGAGAGGTGAGTTAAAAAGGTTAAAAAGCGATATTGGCGCCACTTTTTTCTATGCAACACCCGATCAGGCTGAGGCATTATCAATGGCTGATAGAATAGCTGTTCTTAAAAATGGAAAAATCCAGCAGGTTGATACTCCATTAAATATATATAACCATCCTTCTAATATGTTTATTGCAGATTTTCTGGGAAGTCCCGGAATGAACTTTCTTCCCTGCAAAATAGAGGGAAGGATTTTAAATATTGGTCCGGGGAATTTTAAGCTACCCTTAAGCGCCAAATCTTTAAGAAAAGTTGAGGATGTATCTCCAGCTGAGGTTGTATTTGGCATAAGACTCGAGGACATTTTTATCAGTAAGGAAAGGCAGACTGACTGGTTTCCAGCACAGGTAGATGTGGTTGAGCTTATGGGTTCATGGAATATTGTTAGTCTGAGGTTAGGAGAAAACTATATAAAAACAAGGGCAAATATGGATTTTGAAGCAGCCTCAGGAGATAAAGTATGGATAAGATTAAATGAGAAAAGAATCCATCTTTTTGATAAGGAAAGCGAGAGAATTATTTTTTAAAAGAAGGAGTAGTTAATGTCCTATTTGATGGGGATAGACGTTGGGACTACCGGAACAAAAACAGTTTTAATTAATGAAAATGGAGATACTGTTGCCACTTCCCTTGAGGAGTATCCTCTTTATATACCCAGACCAAACTGGTCAGAGCAAAATCCTGAGGACTGGTGGAGGGCAACTGTTAAAACCATAGGCAATGTTCTTACCAGGTCAGGTATAAATGCTAAAGATATAGCGGGAATAGGTCTTTCAGGGCAGATGCACGGCTCTGTTTTTCTCGGGGGTAATCATGATGTTTTAAGACCCTGCATTTTGTGGAATGATCAGCGCACTGCAAAGCAATGCGAGTATATAACCGAGCGCATAGGAAAGAAAAGATTAATTGAGCTTACCTGTAACCCTGCTCTTACAGGATTTACAGCAGGTAAGATACTGTGGGTAAGAGAAAATGAACCCCAGATTTATGAGAAAATACGTAAGATCCTCCTTCCCAAGGATTACGTGAGATTTCGCCTTACAGGAGATTTTGCTACTGAAGTATCAGATGCATCAGGTACTCTTCTTCTTGATGTGAGAAAAAGAAACTGGTCAAAGGAGGTTCTTTCAGAATTGGAAATAGATCCTGATTTTCTGCCTCCCTGTTATGAATCTCCTGAAATTACAGGGACTATAACCAAAAAAGTAGCAGATATAACCGGTCTTTCTCCGGGAACCCCAGTGGTAGGTGGAGGTGGTGATCAGGCAGCAGGGGCTGTTGGTAATGGTATCGTAAAGTACGGGATGCTCTCAAGTACCATTGGAACATCGGGAGTTGTTTTTGCATTTAGCGAAGAAGTAAAAATTGATCCGGAGGGAAGAGTTCATACTTTTTGTCATGCAGTTCCCGGAAAATGGCATGTTATGGGGGTTATGTTATCAGCAGGGGGATCCCTCAGGTGGTTCAGGGATTCCTTTGGAGAGGAGGAGAAAAAGGAGGCCAGTAAAAGAGGTGTTGATCCATATGATATTATGATGGAAGAGGTTGCAAAGGTTCCACCTGGAGCTGAAGGTTTGATATTTCTTCCCTATCTTTCGGGTGAGAGAAGTCCCTATCCAGATCCAAATGCCCGTGGAGTTTTCTTTGGATTAAATCTGCGTCATAGAAAGGAGCATCTTATAAGGGCTGTTGTAGAGGGGGTGACTTTTGGGATGAGAGATTGCCTTGAGATAATAAGGGGAATGGGAATACCTGTTGGAAGAGTAAGGGCATCAGGAGGAGGGGCAAGATCAGCTCTGTGGAGAAAAATCCAGGCTGACATTTATAATCTGGAGGTTGAGAGTATTAATATAACAGAAGGGGCAGCCTTTGGGGCGGCTCTTTTAGCTGGAGTTGGAGCAGGTATTTATGAGAGTGTTGAGGAAGCATGTGAGAAAACAATAAAGGTTTCTACGGTTGACAAGCCGGATCCGGATAATGTTGCTGTTTATAAAAAATTTTACGATATATACCATTCTTTATATCCTGCTCTTTTTAATCATTTTGCTAAATTAGCCAGTATTTGATGTTCAGGAAAAGGAGGTTAAGCACTTGAGAGTACTTTGTGATAGAGATGATATCCTGCAGGCTATAAGATTAGCCCAAAATGCAATAACAAGTACCACTCTTCCTGTATTATCCCATATTCTTCTTTTAGCTGAAAAAGACAGGGTAAATGTAACTGCTACAAATCTTGAGACCACTATATGTTCTTCGTTTGAGGCAAAAATAGAGGAGGAGGGTAGTATCTGTCTTCCTGGAGCAAAGCTTTACTCTATTTTAAGGGAACTTCCCCCGGGACAGGTCTTTATAGAAACACAGGATTCCAAAGGTATAATAAAGATGCATCAGATTTTTTTCTCCCTTTTGGGTTTTGCAGGAGAGGAATTTCCCCAAGTTCCACCACCAATTGAAACTGTTATTTCTGTGCCTCAATTAACACTCCAGGAGGCAATTGAGAAAACAATATGGGCAGCTGGACAGGATGAGGTAAGACAAAATTTAAATTGTGTTCTATTTGAAGGGGTGCTTGAAGGTGAAGAGGGAAAGGAAAGTCCTTTTTTAAGAGCTGTTGCTACGGATGGTCGCAGACTTTCCCTTTTACTTATTCCCGATTTCCCGGTTTCCTCTCCTTTTAAGGTTCTGGTTCCTTTAAGATCGGTAAGGCAACTTGCCAAAATTTTGGAGAAAGAAGGGGATGTTAAAATAGGTATAGAGGAAAATAGAGTTCTCTTTCAGACCACAAAATTTTCTTTTTTTTCTCAGTTAATTGATGCAAAGTTTCCAGACTATCAGGGTGTTATTCCCAAGGAATGTGAGTTAAGTTTTGTTGTGAATAGGGAAAATCTTATGGCGGCAATAAGGCGTGTGTCCCTTTTATCCGAGGAGCAGACACGCCTTGTAAAGTTCAATCTTAAAGAGGGTGTTCTTAATATAAATACAACCTCTGCCCGGATGGGAAGTGCCTCGGAGAGACTATCGGTTAGCAGGATAGAAGGAAGAAGAGAGGAGATAGAGATTGGTTTTAACGCCGTTTTTCTTATGGAGGCTCTTAGGGTCATACAGGAAGAGGCTGTACAGGTTGATCTTATAGATCATGAATCTCCCTGTGTCCTTTACCCGGAGGGTTCTAAAAACTACATTTATGTGTTGATGCCTGTTAAATTAAGGGAAGAAACATAGCGGGTTTTTTTATTGTGGTTAAGAAATATTCAAATTTCAAATTTTCGGAATTTTTCTCATTTTGAACTGGAGTTTTCCCCCACCTTAAATTTATTTGAAGGGGGAAATGCACAGGGAAAGACTAACCTTTTAGAGGCTATTTATTGCCTTGGGAGAGGAACCTCCTTCCGAACATCAACCGATCAAATAATGATAAAATGGAATAGGGATACTCTTTACTTAAGTGGTGAGGGGGAGATTGAGGGAAATTTCCACAAATATGAGTTTTCCCTGTCAAGAGATTCTGGAAAGATTCGAAGGGTAAATTCACACAAAGTATCTATCGGTAATACCAGCTACTGGTTATGGATGGTTGTATTTTCCGCCCGGGATATAAGGATAATTCAGGCAGGTCCAGGATATCGGAGGAATTTTCTGGATGAGCTGCTTTTTTTCACCTCTCCCGGGTTTTCTCATATTAGATTTTCTTTTAATAAAGTTTTATCCCAGAGAAACGCTCTTCTTGGATTGGCTGGAGAAAAAGGAGGTATTGAAGATAAAAACATTGAGGTATGGGACTCACAGTTTCTGGAGCTTGGTTCAAAGATAATTTATCTTCGTCTCATGATCCTCAGGAAACTGGAATCTATTTTCTGTGATATATACAGGGAATTGACAGGTTTAAATCGGTCCTGTCAGTTTATCTATAGTTGCTCTTTTTTTAAAGAAAAAAATAATAACTACTCTATAGAAGATATAAAGGAGATTTTTTCCTCCCAGCTTAAAAAAATAAGGTCTAAAGAACTTAAATATCGAGTTAGTTTAATTGGGCCCCATCGAGATGATTTTAAGATAATAGTAAGTGGAATTGATCAGAGGATATTTGGCTCTCAAGGAGAACAAAAAATAGCCTCCATTGCCCTCAGGCTTGCTGAGGTTGCCCTGGTGAGAGAAATTAAGAAAGAGCAACCTATAGTTTTGCTTGATGATGTAACTTCGGATCTTGATCCTCCAAGAGAGAGATTTTTACTTGAAGCACTTAAAGGTAAAGGTCAAATCTTCCTTACAACTGTTGATCTCTCGAGGTTTTATCCTGAATTTTTATCAGATAGTCTAATTTTTCATATAGAAAATGGAAAGGTATTTACCCATGGCAAGAGATAACTTTCCTTCTTCAGTTAAAGAGATTCTGGATAGATTGTTATCCCAGCTTGGTATAGATAGTAAGATCAATCAAATGAAGATTTTGAATTGCTGGGGAGATGTTGTGGGGGAAAAAATAAAAAAGCATTCCCAGCCCTTTGCCATTAGAAAGGGAAATCTTTTTGTAAGGGTTGATAGTTCTGCCTGGCTTGCTCAACTGTCTTATTTTAAAGAAAAGATAATATCAGATTTTAATACTCGTCAGGGAAAAGAAATAATCAAAGATATTTATTTTCGAATTGGAAAAATCTACCCTTCCTCATCTAAAAATAAAGAGAGAAGAGGGCTTAGAAGAGTGAAATTAACTGAAGAGGATATTAAGTGGATAGATAAAACTTTAAAGAGCGTTAAAGATAAACATCTAAGAAAGATTTTGAGAAGAATCTTAATCAAGGACAAAAGGCTTAAAAAATCTATTTCTGACACAACTTCTTAAAAAGGAGGAGAATGAATGGTTAATGTGGGGATAATAGGAGCAGGATTTATGGGAGGTATGCATGCCGAGGTTTATAATAATCTTCCTAATGCCAGAGTTCTGGCAATAGCTGATATAGATCCTGAGAAATGTCAGATGCTTGCCAGTAAGTATAGTAATGTAGAAGCTCTAACAGATCCTGAAAAACTCTTCTCCAGAGAGGATATTGATACTGTTGATATTTGCCTTCCAACATTTTTGCATAAGTCCTATTGTATAAAAGCTGCACGTGCGGGGAAGAATATATTTTGTGAAAAGCCCATTACTCTTTCACTTGAGGATGCTGATGAGATAATTGGAGAGGTTGACAAAGCGGGAGTGAAATTTATGGTTGGTCATGTGATTAGGTTCTGGCCTGAATATGTAAGGTTGAAAGAAATTGTTGATAGCAATAAATTGGGGAAGCTCATTTCTATAACCTGTACCAGGCTTAGTCCATCTCCAACCTGGGATTGGGAAAGATGGCTCACCGATTCTGAAAGAAGTGGGGGAGCTCTTGTTGATCTACATATTCACGATGTTGATTACCTTCTGTATCTTTTAGGAACCCCTGTTTCTCTTTACTCCAGATTATCAAACTCCCCCTTTGCCTATGGCCATGTATTTACCACTTTTAATTTTCCGGATGGAGTTGTTGGAATTGCCGAGGGGGGATGGGATATGCCAGATAATTTTCCCTTTACAATGAGTTTCAGTGCCCTTTTTGAGAAAGGATGCGTTGAGTTTAACAATCGTTTTGAAAAAACCCTTGCCATTTATGAGAAAGGGAAAAAAGAGGTTGAGTATCCAAAGATGGATGTAGAGTTTCAGGCTACTGCAGATACAGGTGGGAATATTGCAAATCTGGGAGGATATTTCTCTGAACTTAAGTATTTTGTGAATTGTATTGAAAAAGGGGAATTTCCCACTCTTGCCGATGGAAAGGTTGCAAGGGAGGCTCTCAGAATAGTTCTTCTTGAACGTGATTCGATTAATTCCGGGAAAATTGTCTATCTATAATCTGCAGTAAGATAGCTAACACTGGTATGTCTTTTTCCACTGGTAGCAGAGGATAAAAATAGGTTTAACAAAATTTATTATTTATTAGAGATATACAAAGAGCACCAGCTTTAAAGATCTATGTGGTATCGATCTGGATGAGAATTACCCTTAAGAAATAAATTACTTTTCCTCGCTAAATAAGGCTCGTAAAATATCAGTGCGGCTTACTATACCCACCAGTTTTCCTTCCCTTACCACTGGAAGATGTCTTACTTTGTGGTGGGATATAAGAGCAATGGCTTTAAATAGTGATGTTTCCTCATCCACTGTTACAGGATTTTTGACCATTATATCCTCAGCCAGGAGAAGATGTTCCAGGCTTTCTGTAAAAGAAATTTCAAGAGAACCAAAATCAGAGATAAAGTTTATGTCCTCCAGAAGATTGAAGTATTCAGGGAGAAAAGGAGCTAAAATGTCTTTTTTTGTTATTACTCCAAGAAGATGATTTTCTTTATCAACTACAGGGAGAAAATCAAAACTATGGGTTAAAAATATCCTTGCAATTTCTTTGATAGTGGTAGCTCTGTTAATAGTTATCAGCCTTGTGGTCATAAATTCTTTAACTTTCTTAATTTTCATATTTTTTATAGATAAGGACTCATAACCTTTCTGGTTATTTTTATCATTAATGATTCTAAACTGTTGATATCATTTATTCTGTATATCTCTGCTCCCCAGTTGGCAAGATCCTGACAGGTGAGTTTGGATATTCTTGGTTTAAAGTCCCCCTCACTTATCTGAATATGGGAAACCATATTTGCCTCAACTATCTGTTTAAATAACGATCTAACCGGTCTTATACCCCTTATCAGATCTCTTAGTCTATGAGGAGAATAGGCTTTTGTATTTTCATTCCAGTTAAATATCTCTCCATCGGATAGGATTATAAGTACAAAAGGTTCTCTTCTCAAAAGTTCCCGTTCAATTATTTTGTATTGAATTAAAGTGGTATCAAATTGGGGTAGATAGGCTATCCTTTTACATTCGTTTAGCTCTGAATATTCTCTCCATCCACTTGTAAGAGTATCCCTGGAGAAGGTTATAACATTGTATCGAATATAGGGAGCTATTCCCTGAGATTGCAGCCACTTAATAGCTCCATTAAAACCCAGAAGAACATGGTGATACTTACTTTTATCACTCCAGCAGTGCCTTCCCTCTCCAAAGTAAAATCTTGATTTTATGAGTCTTTTTGCCATACCAATAGTTTGCAGGGAAATTTTACTTTCAACATCATCAGCCATGGAAGCTGATGTATCAAGGAGAAAACATATATCAGGGAAAGCTCCTTTTCTCTGGGTCCTGTAGGGAACAAATAAGTCATAGTGATACTTGGGTACACGAAAATTTACCATTTTGAAAAAGGGACTTTCCGGATCTACTATTACTCCACCAAGATCTATATCGTCCTTAGAATGAACGGAGGGATCAAAGGGTTCATAGTTAAAAGGAACAACAGGCATAGCCCTTCCCTTTTTTTCTGTATCCACCTGAATGGGAATCTCCGGTGCAAGCATTTCATACAGGAGTCTTGTTGTTTCTATATTACCAATATATTGGGGTTTTTCTCTGGATGTCTGATACATTTTCTTTATAAATCTTTTTTTCATCTCTATATTCATAATCTCTTTTTCAAAGTAATTTTCACAGCTCAGTTGCTCTTTGGGTGTGTCATTTAAAAGCTCGACTACAAGTAGTGAAAACTCTCTTGCAAATTCCATCCACCAGTCTTTGTTTGACAGAACTTCTACCTTTTCCTCCAGTGTAACACTATCCTCAAGACGAAATATATCCAGAATTCTCCTTACCGCATCCTCTACCTCTTTTTTTCTTGTAAAGTAATTTTTCAAAAGAGAAAAATCATCCTCTTCTCCCCACAGGGCAAGGTTTACCCTTACAAATACCTCATAAAAACTGCTGAATTTAGGTGAGGAAAAGGTGGATTTAAAAATTTTACCAAGGAAACTCTTTCTTAAAGATCCTCTTGATGGTTGATTTAGTTGATCGTAGAAAAAAATTACCATTCCCTTGTAGTGCCCTGAGTTTAGCTTACACCATGGGTTAACTATTATATCTTCCAGGGCATGGCAAACATAGGAGGAGTAAGATTCCTTTCCCTCTTTTTTTAATGTCTCAGCTATAACATCCAGAAGTTTGTGGTGAAGTTCAATTGAGGCAGGACAGATCTGCTGATGGGCTACATTGTTGTACAGAAGGTCTCTACTGATCTCAAGGAGAGGATGCTCATGATAGCTTTTATTCAGATAAAGGCTAAGATTTGTATCCTGATTTATATTCCATTCCTCATCGATGTTTATCTGTATCAGGTGGCGAGATGGCCGTAGTCTTGCCTGAATATGGCCCCGGGAGGGCTTCACCGGTAAAACTTTAATTGTATCCTCAGTAAGATTTAAAAGATCATTTATTCCTGTCAGCTCATACTGAAGATCCCTGTAGTTCACATTAAAACCTCTTTAGCTTATAAACAGGAGCAGACAAAACAGCGGTTACTTTTTTTTGCCAGGGTATCATAATCTCTTTCCCTTTTCCTTCCCTTGATATCCATATTTTTTCCTCTTCTGCCCCAAGAAGCACATCTCCACTTTGAGTTAGAGCCTGAACAGGGCTGGATGTACTTATAAGAGGAATATCCGGATTATCTATATCGTAAACCTCGTTTCCTATAGCAAAAAGAAGTTTTCCCCTTACAAAAGCAAGGCCTTTTATTTCCTTTTTTCTGAATTTTTCTTTTCGGAGCTCAAATATCAATTTAGGTTGATCCATCCCCTCATACCAGATGTATATGCCGTCTTCAGTGGCAAAGGCAACTCCATACATACCACTTAGTTTTTCCCTTATCTTTTTCCCTATATCTTTTCCATAGGTAAGTTGAGTGATGTTTTCTCCAAAAAGCGTTTGATCAGGATGGAGAATGCTGGCTATCCAGAAATCCTGTGTATAAAGAACTTTCCCTTCTTTTATTTCTTTTTGCAGTCCTTCCGGGGAGTTATGGGCTATCAGGTTTATCTCGTTTAATATCTCTTCCAGCCAGAACCACTCCTCACCCATTACTTCTACCGAATCACGGGTGAGTCTTCCAGAAATGGAATCAGAAAAGGCCTTTTTTATATAATCGATTTTATCCTCAATGCTGGATTTGATTTTTCGATGTAAAAAATCAAGAGCAAGATAGGGATTACCATGGTGTTCCCTTTTTACCCAGGCAGAATCAAGTATTCCTGAATAGGGAGCGGTGATTCGAAATGCCTGCAGGACTTCTTCATAACCAGGTAAGGCTGGATTTATGTTTCCAGACTTAGCATCTGCTACAGCACAAAGACCAAAGGCCAAAGCTTTGTAAGCTTTGAAACTTCTTGTGCTGGTGGGAACAACGTACCCGCATACATCGGCAAGTTCTCCTTCACCCCTTTCCAGCAGACACCCCTGGCACATATTTGGAATATCATCTCTCACTGTGCTTTTTCTTTTTGTGGGAGATTTGTAACAGTAATCAAGGCTTTTTTTTAAGTAAAGATCGGCAATTAACCCATCAAGAGAAAGACTCATGCCACTCATATTTTTCCATATATCAACTATGAGGCTGGTGTAGTCCTCCGCATCTGGTCTTTCCAGGCGGGGGTTTATATCCTGCTGCTGAATTTTAATAAGATCGGTAGTAGTAGGAGGAAAATTATCCACATTTATAATTAAATGAGATCGATCAAGATAAGCAGGATCAAAGGGAAATATTCCTGAATAGCTCCTTCCAAGGTTAGCAGTGGCTAATCCTATGTGGAAACCATTTACCCCAAAAAATACATATTCATTTTTTTCTGGAACTGTTATATAACCATCGAGAATTGAAAGAACCTGGTTTTGTGTAATTTGAGGAACACGATTAACCTCATCAAGAATAGTTAATGGGTTTTTGACTGACTCAACTATTTCAAGAGCCTGGTGAGTGTCGCCCTTTGCTGAGGAGAGTTTTTCAAGATTAAGAGCCGTATAAATATCTCTTGTTTTTAAATCAGGGTGAGCTCTTATTAATGTTCCTCTTCCGCCAAAATAGGTGTTGTTTACCTCAAGGGCAAGCTGGGTTTTACCCTCCCCCTTTTCTCCCACTATAAGGATATTTAATCCTGATATAACCGCTGCTGTAATCACATCCCATAAAGTAAGAGAAACTCCCCTTATTTTACAAACTTCAGTTGAATTTTTGTAGATCTTTGGCTGAGGAAGTTTTCTTATCTTATCTATTAGCTCGGCATATTTCATCTTACCTCCTTTAACTTTTTTTATTTTGCTTACTATAATTTAGCATAAAGCAAAGATAAGGCAAGATGTGAGAATGGTTAATTTTTAAAAAAGATGGGCTTCTTTTGCAAGTTGATAGGCATCTTTAGCCGGAGCTGAAAGGTCAATTTCCAGATATGCGGCCCTGGAGTTATAATAGGGGTGTCCTTTTCGGGAAAATAAGGTTAAAACTCTTCCCCTATGAGTTGGCAGGACTCCTTCACATGGTTCATGACTTCTTATAAGAGTTTTTACTTTTAACTTTTCCAGAACTTTTTTGGAAATATCTTCCCCAAAAATTATTCCAGCTCCTCGAGGAGACGGATAACACCCCTCTCCATCACCCGGGTCATTCCAGAGTATCTGGGTAAGATAATCTGTAGCAGGATGAGTTTGATGTGCCATTGCTATATCCTCAATTGAGTTAATTTCTTTGGGAACTCCTCCATGAAGCATAAGATATTTTCCTTTTACCGTTAGTGCATGATGGAGAGAGTTAAAAAGGGTGGGGAAAAAGGAGAAAATTTCTCGCCAGTTTTTTCCGTATCTTGAGTTTAAAAAATAGGGAAGATCAAAAGGATGAACCCCAAGATCCTCTGGTCCTTCATGATTTCCTCTTAAAAGAACAACATTTTCTGGAAAAGTTAATTTCAATTTTAAAATAACCCAGTAAACATCAACAGTTTGCTCACCTCTATCTCCATAATCTCCTAAGAAAATAAGATATACTTTATTATTTTTATTAGCTTTACTTAAAAACTGGCTTTGTTTTAAGATGGTAGTTAAGCTTTTAAGATCACCATGAATATCTCCTACAACCACAGCTTCTCCCTCAGGTTCAAGCTCAACCAGTCCTCCTTTTATTTTCTGAAAACCAGCTTTTCCCTCCCCCCTCTCTCTTTTAAGTATCTGGATAACCTGCTGTAAAAAAGATCTCATCTCCTCAAAGCTGGAAACCGAAGCTTGATCAGCCAGTTGCACCGCATCCATATTATTTTCCTTTTTTATATACTATTTTTCCCCCAACTATTGTCATGATGATATTTATATTCTCATCGAAGATAACAATATCGGCATCTTTTCCTTTTACAAGAGAGCCTTTTTTATCCTCCACGCCTATTAGCTTAGCTGGATTTATGGTTGCCATTTTAACTGCATCTTGAATTGATAAGCCCACCAGTTTGACCATATTTTTTACACATTTATCCATTGTAGCTGCACTACCTGCAAAGGCGTCACGGGTTAAAAGCTTGGCAACATAGTTACCTTCTTCCTCTGGAACTTCAAACTCACCTGCAACATCATCCTCAACAACAACATCAAGTCCTCCAAGGAAATATTTCCCCGGGCCCAATCCAGCAGCACTCATGGCATCTGTTATAATTGATACTTTATCAAGCCCTTTTGCCTTTAATATTAGTTTTATAAGACTTGGAGGCAGATGATGTCCATCGGCAATTATCTCTGTTGTTAGCTCATCTAAAAGGAGCGTTGACTCTATAACACCGGATACTCTATATGCGTTAATTCTTTTCATTCCTGACATTCCTGAGTACATATGCGTTACGTGGGTATATCCTGCCTCAATAGCACGAAGGATATCCTGGTAAGTTGCATTTGTGTGGGCAATTGAAGCTAAAATTCCGCGCTTTCTTAACTCCTGCCCTAATTCCAGCCCTCCCCTTATCTCAGGGGCTGCAGAGACTCTGATGATACAATCGTATCTATCCAGAAGTCCCAGATATTCCTCTGGTTCAGGTTCTTTTAGAAACTTTGGATTTTGTGCTCCTCTTTGCTCGGGGGAAAAATACGGTCCTTCTACATGAACACCCAGAACATTTGCCCCGGGTAGATTTTTTTTCCTTACTATCTCTATATTTTCAATTGCCCTTATTATATCCTCTATAGGGGCAGTTATGGTGGTGGGAACGATGGAGGTTGATCCTCCTTTAGCATGAGCAACTGATATTTTCTCTATAGCCTCCTCTGTTGCATCCATTGTATCTGCTCCCCCTCCACCGTGAAGATGAATATCTATAAACCCGGGAGATACGTACCTACCTTCCACATCTATTACCCTTGCATTTCGGGGAAAAATAATCTCTCCTTGAGCTCCAACATCGGCTATCTTACCATCTTTAATAACCAAAACCCCATTTTTTATTATTCTTACTGGAGTAATTAACCTTGCATTTTTAAGAACTGTGATCTTTTTATTTTGCATATTTTTCCTCGGTAGTATAATAAGCATGTACTTTCTGAAGATCTTGACCAATAAGGAAAATATCTTTCTCTCTTAAAAACCAAAAGAACCTGCTCTTTAAGAGCAAGGAAAGGAG
>JAGGTG010000002.1 GCA_021163905.1 Candidatus Aerophobota bacterium | reverse complement strand
AGGAGGATATTGCAAGGGTAGAAAGAAAAATAGGAAAGTTAGAAGAGAAAATAGGGAAAATAAAAGGATAAATCTGATTGAGTTTACCGGTTATTGGGGCACGTACCGAGATAGCAAGAACAGGTTAGAGATTCAACATTAGCCTCAAGCAAAGAAACAGTATTTTCCGGGAAATAGGGAGATTTCTCTTGACAAAAGGAAAAGGTGTGATATTTTTTTTCTTTTAGAAAATGTCAACAAAGAACTTACATATAGGAATTTTTGGTTTAGGAACAGTGGGGACAGGGGTAGTGGAATTACTTATGAAAAAAAAGGATGCCCCTGGTAACTACCACTTTATTCTGGAAAAAGTGGTGGTTAAAAACCCTAATAAAAAAAGAGAAATTGACGTTCCTTCTGACTTTTTGTCTTTAAATCCGGATGATATTTTAAATAATCCAGCTATAGATACAGTTATTGAGGTAATTGGAGGTATTCATCCAGCCAAGGAATTTGTAATTCAGGCTCTGGAAAAGGGGAAAAACGTAATAACTGCTAATAAAGCTCTTCTTGCCTCATATGGAAGTGAAATTTTCAATAAAGCAGTGGAAAATAGGTGCTACCTGGGAGTAAGAGCTTCCAATATAGCAGCCTACAGGATCATAGAGAGTTTAACCACTTCACCTTCTAAAATAGAAAAGTTAATAGGAATTTTTAATGGAACATGTAACTATATTTTAACCGAAATGGAAAAAAAGGGAGAGAGCTTTTCAGCTATACTTAAAAGAGCACAGGAGATGGGCTATGCAGAGGCAGATCCTATCAATGATATAAATGGTTACGACACCGCTCATAAATTAATCGTTCTTCTGGGCATTTCTCTTGGTTATTTTCCCCCGATAAAATCAGTTTATACCGAGGGAATAAATAATATAACTCTTCAAGATGTTTTATTTGCCAGAGAGCTTGGTTATAGAATAAAACTGGTGGCTATTGCCAAAAGAGAAGAGGAAATGCTTGAGGCAAGGGTTCACCCAGTTCTAATACCAAAAGAGAAGTGGTTGGCTCGTCTGGAGGGAATAGAAAATGGAGTTGAGGTCCGTGATGAGATAGGGCTTGAGATTGGAATGCAAGCACCTGGAGCAGGGAAATATCCAACTGCCACAGCAATTATGGAAGATCTTATCTGTATCTCAAGAGGTAGGGGGCTGTTTTTCCCTCCCAGAAAATCTTCTATTACTTTAAAACCAATAGAAAAAATTGAAACAAAGTATTACTTAAAATTTCATGCTGTGGATAAAGCTGGAGTGCTGGCAAAAATAGCAAGTATCTTAGGAGATTATAATATAAGTATTGAATCCGTAATTCAAAAGGGTAAAGGCGATAAAAGAAAGGAAAATGAAATGGTTCCAGTTATCATGCTAACCCATAGATCTCGGGAGGATAATATCCAGAAAGCTCTTAAAAAAATAAATGATCTACCCGAAGTTGAAAAAAATCCACTTTTAATTCGGGTAGAGGAGGGTATATTTTAATGAAGAAAATTAAACCCATAAGGAGGCGAACAAAGTGCCGGTAGTTACTATGAAAGAACTTTTAGAAGCAGGTGCCCATTTTGGTCATAGGAAAAGTGCCTGGAATCCAAAGATGAAACCCTATATCTATCAGGAAAGAAACAGAATGCACATTATAGACCTGACCAAAACAGTCAAATTGCTGGAGGAAGCTTACAACTTTGTAAAAAACCTGAGTGCTGAAGGGAAGCAACTGTTGTTTGTGGGAACAAAACAACAGGCTAAAAAATGTATAGAAGAAGAGGCAAACAGGTGTGGTTCTGCTTATGTTAACAACCGATGGCTGGGAGGATTTTTAACTAATTTTTCAACCATTAAAAAGAGAATAGAAAGGCTTTCTCATCTGGAAAGGGAGGAAAAAGAAGGTCTATGGGAAAAACTCCCCAAGAAAGAAGAAACGAGATTTAGAAAAGAACTGGAAAAGTTAAGGAGAAATCTCGGAGGGGTTAGAAATATGGATACTCTCCCGGATGCTATATTTATAACCGATGTTCGAAGTGAGAATATAGCTGTAAAAGAGGCAAAAAAAATGGGCATTCCTGTAATAGCTATAATTGATTCTAACGTTGATCCCACATTAGTAGATTATCCTATACCTGCAAATGATGATGCTATAAAAAGTATCAAATTAATTACCAGTAAAATAGCAGATGCTATTATAGAAGGTAGAGAAATCTTTGAGAAGAGAAGATTAATAGAGGAGAAAATAGAGGCAGAAGAGATGGGTGAAGGAAAAGAGGAAAAAGAAGAGGTAAAGGAAGAAAAGATAGAAGAAAAAACAAAAGAAGAAACAAAAGAAGAAAAGATAGTTGTGGAATCAGCTGTAGATTCCAATGAAAACGAAAAAGAAGGGGAAGGAGGCTCTTAGAATGAATATTTCTCTTGATAAAGTAAAAAAACTCCGCGCAGAAACACTTGCCGGAATTATTGATTGTAAAAAAGCTCTGGAGGAAAGCAAAGGAGATATTGAAGAAGCAAAGAAGATTCTCAGAAAAAAAGGAGTACAACTGGCCAGAAAAAAAAGTGGAGAAGCTACAACTCAGGGGTTAATTGCCTCTTATATTCATCATAATGGACGAGTAGGAGCTTTGGTTGAGATCCGATGTCAATCAGATTTTGTTGCTAAAAATGACGAATTTCAAAAATTTGCAAGGAATATAGCAATGCATATAGCCGCATCCAATCCAAAATGGATTTCTCTGGAAGATGTTCCTCAAAGTGTGGTTGAAGAAGAAAAACAAATACTCAAAGAACAAGCGCAAAAAGAAGGAAAACCTTCACATATAGTTGACAGAATAGTCGAGGGAAGAATAAAAAAATTTTACGATAGGGTTTGTTTACTTAATCAAGTTTATGTGAAAGACCAAGAAAAAACCATCAAGGATTATCTCCAGCAGACAATAGCTAAGTTAGGAGAAAATATTAAAATACA
The DNA here is from genome assembly GCA_021163905.1 of Candidatus Aerophobota bacterium. Taxonomy (GTDB): domain Bacteria; phylum Aerophobota; class Aerophobia; order Aerophobales; family B3-G15; genus JAGGTG01. The sequence continues at coordinate 11,486 of JAGGTG010000002.1, read as the reverse complement.
TCGTTTTGTTCGATTTGAACTGGGTGAGAATCAGGAGTGATTTATGGCATCCTCGCGGATTAAATGGAAAAGGGTGCTGCTTAAAGTGGGAGGAGAAGCATTTGCAGAAAAAGGGAAATTTGGGATTTCCTTTTCCAAGTTAAGCTGGATTTCTCAAGAAATAAAGAAAGTAAAAGAATTAGGAGTTACCCTGGGAATTATGGTCGGGGGAGGAAATATCTGGAGAGGAGAAATAGCTGCCAAGGAAGGAATGGACAGAGCTACAGCAGATTATATGGGTATGCTTGCTACTATAATTAATGCAATTGCCCTGCAGGATGTACTTGAAAAAAAAGGTATAATTACAAGAGTTCAAACATCAATTGAGATGAGGGAAATTGCCGAACCTTACATTCGTAGAAGAGCCCTAAGACATCTTGAAAAAGGTAGAGTTGTTATTTTTGCTGGAGGAACTGGTAATCCCTATTTTACAACTGATACTGCTGCTGCCCTGAGAGCTCTTGAAATCGGTGCACAGGTCATTTTAAAGGCCACAAAGGTTGAAGGAATATACTCTGCCGATCCATTTAAAGATAAAAAGGCTGTAAAGTTTGAACAAATTGGATATGGAGAATTCCTCCAGAAAAGGCTCCAGGTTATGGATGCTACAGCAGTAACACTATGTATGGATAATAAACTCCCTATAGTTGTCTTTAATCTCGACAGACCCGATTCCATCAAGAAAATAATTCTGGGCGAGAAAGTAGGTACAATAGTCAAGGACTAAGCATTATCATAGGGAGGAAAAAAATGTTACCCTTAAAAAAAATTTATCAGGAAACCAGAGAAAAGATGGAGCAATCTAAAAATGCTCTAATAAAAAGATATGCTACTATGAGAGGAGGAAGGGCAACACCTGATATGGTAAGTGGTATTAAGGTTGAGTGCTATAATTCCAGAATACCCCTCTCTCAGCTTGCCAGTATTTCTGTTCCAGAGGCTCGTCTAATTGTAATAGAACCCTGGGATAAATCAACCATAGAAAATATAAAAAGAGCAATCCTTGTCTCTGATTTAGGAGTAAATCCAAGCGATGACGGAAACTTAATTCGTCTTTCTTTTCCTCCTCTTACAGAGGAAAGAAGGGAAGAAATTGCAAAAATAGTAAAACAGTGGGCTGAGGAGACCAAAATAACTATCAGAAATATACGTCGCGAGGCCCGGGAACAAATAGAGCAAATGGAAAAAGATAAACAGATATCCGAAGATGATAAAAAAAGAGCAGAGAAAGATATCCAATCCTTAACTGATGATTATATCAAGAAAATTGAAGAATTACAAAATAAAAAGGTAGAGGAAGTTAAAAAAATCTAATTTACAAATATAAACGGGCATTTATTTCCCAGCTTCTTAACTCAAACCTGATGTAAAAATAGATATTCTGGATTGTTATTCCATGAGTTTGGAAATATTCGGCGTAAGGAGGGAAAAAATGAGAAGACGTGATAACTTTGGAGTCCACATTGTTTCCGATCTTTACGGATGTAGTCCTGAGAAGCTGATGAAAACAGAGGAAATTGAAAAAGCTATAGAAACGGCAATACAAGAATCACACTTAACTAAGATAACATCTCATTTCCACCAATTTAAACCATATGGATTTACCGGTTTTGTTTTACTTTCCGAATCTCATCTTGCGGTTCATACCTGGCCTGAATACGGGTATGTTTCGCTTGACGTTTATAGCTGCGGACCTCCAGATGGTTCGTTTTCCGCTCACAAAAAAATCGTTGATTTCTTTAAACCAGAAAAGGTATCCACCAATGTTTTTATGAGAGGAAGATTGGATGAGGCAAATAGTAAACCAAATACTGAGGCAGTTAGCCAGTGGTCCTAAAGACTTCTGGCAACTTATCGTAAAACAAGATTCTTCTGTGAAGGAGTTTATACATACTTTAAAAGAACTTAACAACTCAGGGGTAATAGAAAAGGAGGGCCCATTATATAAACTAAATACGAAAAATCTAAGAAAAAAACCACACAAATATCTTGAATCAAAGTGTCCTGTTTGTGGAGTAGGAATTGATCTCGATAATGATTTTGTCTATCTTAAAGAGCAGTTCAGGAATCTGGTAAGAGGAAGGCCTCTTCCAAGTGAGGAGTACGATCAGGGATTTATGAGACAAGAGGACACGGTGAGAAGAGCTGTTTTTATGTACGAAAGAGGAGATGTAGAGGATAAAAATATATTTATCCTGGGGGATGATGATCTTTTATCCTTAGCTATTGGATTAATGAAACTATCTAATTTGATAACTGTTGTAGAGGCTGATAGAAGAATAGTAGATTTTATCAACGAAAAAGCAAAAAAGCTAAATCTTAATAAACTCCAGGCAATTGAATACAATGCTATGAAAGAACTTCCCTCTGATCTGTGTAACCAGTACCATACATTTGTAACCGATCCAGTGGAAACCTGGTTGGGATTTAAAATTTTTGTAGGCAGATGCATCCAGAGTTTAAAAGGGGCAGGATGCAGTGGTTATTTCGGACTAACTCATCTGGAAGCTTCTCTTAAAAAATGGTATGAATTTCAAAAGTTCCTTATAAATTGTAATTTTGTGATTACCGATATTTTAAGAGACTTTAGCTTTTATCCAGAGGATGATAATAAATGGCAAAGATTTTACTCCACTTATGCTCTTTACCGGGAAATACCAGATGCTGGACTACCAAAAATTGATTGGTACAGATCATCTTTTATAAGAATAGAGGCTATTGATGAAATTAACTCTCCCAGACTTTCCTCCGTTTCTTCCTCTTCTGAGGAGGGAATTTATTTTGATGAGGAAGCCTGGGCCACTCCCAGGAAACGTTGAGTTTTTAGTCGTTAGTTGCTGGTTCATGGTTGGTGGTTGTTACTAAGAACCAACAACTAAGAACCATTGGCGAAGCCGGCTGCTTTCTTGGAATATCCAAAAATCCTGAAAAACTAATCCTTACTCAGTCTCTTCCTTTAGTTTATCCATCCTCATCTTTATATTCTTTTCATATCCTCGCTCGGTGGGTTCATAGTAAACTCTACCCTCAAGCTCAGGAGGGAGGTGCTGTTGTTTTACATATCCTCCAGGAAAATCATGGGCATATTTATATCCCTTTCCATACCCTAATTTTCTCATAAGAGAGGTAGGAGCATTTCTTATTACCAGGGGTACAGGAAGGTTACCGGTCTTTTCAATATCCTGTTTAGCCTTTGAGTAGGCTCTGTAAACCGCATTACTTTTAGGAGCACAGGCAAGATAAGTTACCGCCTGTGTTAAGGCAAGATTTGCCTCAGGCATCCCTACAAACTGGACTGCCTGCATAGCAGCCACCGCTACCTGAAGAGCCTGAGGATCGGCATTTCCCACATCCTCAGAGGCAAATACAACCAATCTGCGAGCTATGTACACCGGATCCTCTCCTGCCTCCAACATTCTGGCAAGCCAGTAGACAGAGGCATCAGGGTCAGAGTCTCTCATACTTTTATGTAAAGCTGAGATAATATTATAGTGCTCCTCACCAACTTTATCGTACCTTAAAACTTTCCTCTGGATCACCTTTGTTACTATCCTGGATGTTATACAGACTATATCTGTATTTTTATCTTTTGCACTTAAAAATGATAACTCAAGTATATTTAAAGCTACCCTTGCATCCCCATTGGCCGCCTGCACTATATAATCCATAACTTCCGGATCCATTTTTATCTTGTATTTACCAAGACCCTTTTCCCTATCTTCAAGAGCTCTTTTAATTATTTTCTTAAGATCATCTGGGGATAGTGGCTTTAAAACGTAAACGCTTGATCGGGACAAAAGAGGGGAATTAACCTCAAAAGATGGATTTTCGGTGGTTGCTCCTATAAGAATAATTGTACCATCTTCTACATAAGGCAGGAAAGCATCCTGTTGGGTTTTATTAAAACGGTGTAACTCATCAACAAAAAGGATAGTTTTTTGAAGATTGTATTTCCTTCTCTGTTTAGCCTCTTCTATTACCTTTTTTAAAGCAGGAATACCTGAAGTTACAGCACTAAAGGATTCAAAATGCGCCCTTGTCATTTTAGCTATAATTCTGGCCAGAGTGGTTTTTCCCGATCCAGGAGGACCCCAGAGGATTATTGAAACAAGCTTATCTTCCTCAATTGCTTTTCTAAGAGGAGTTCCCGGACCCACTATCTCATCCTGTCCGACAAAATCCTCCAGCTTATCCGGTCTCATTCTCTCGGCAAGAGGAGCCAGATCTTTAAATTTAGCCTTTAATCTTTTATCAAAAAGGTCATTCATTTCCCCCATCTTTAAATTTTTTAAGTTCATTTTTTAACAAATCAATAAAAACAATTGGGGTAGGATCTACTCCCTGGGCTAAGGCTAAGTAAAAACTTATCCAATCACCTGTATAGATGGAGGAGAAAATTCTGGTTAAAGGAGAATCACCTTTTGTCCATATCTCACAAAATTCAACTCCTTTTTTTTCTATAAGTCCTTTGGTTATCTCTATCCTGCGAGCTATCCTTTCATCTTCCTTTTTATCTCTTATAAATATCGGGAAAAAGATCTCGAGATTTACTTTTCCTTCTCCTGACCAGGGCACAACCTCATTGTGATTCATCTCAGGAAGTACATCCCAGATGGCATGGATCTTTGAGTTCTCATTAAACTGGGTTTTTAGCCTGTGTGCGACAACATCAGTGAGAGCATCTACCCCATAGATAAGAGGTATTTTCCCTTTGAGTTTTATAGCGGTTGATTTAACAAAATTATCATTATCCTTTGAATCGGGAGAATACTTTTCAGAGAGCACAGAAATAACCTCAACCAATTCCCCATAGTCAAATAGCTCAACATTTAAAACTCTCTCCAGCAGAATAATCATTGGTATAGTTATATAGCCAACAGCACAGCGGGGAGGCATACCCCCGGGAACCCTTAAATGGGGAACTTTATTTTCTTTGCTTAATTTCTCAAGCTCTCCTCCACTACTTATTGAAAATAAAAGATATTTATTTTTTATAGCATCCTTAAAACAGGAAAGTGTCTCCTCTGTATTTCCTGAATAGCTAACTATAAAAAGGAGGGTGTTGCTATCAACAAAAGATGGAAGATGGTAATTTCTATTTACTGTTATCATAACTTTTTGAGAGGAAAAAAGAGTTCTCAAAATATCCCCACCTATTGCTGATCCTCCAAGACCACAGATAAGTACCTTTTCAATTGTTCTATCCTTAAAGGATGAAGGCAATACTATTTCCTTCCCCATCTTCACCGCTTCCTCACACTGTCGGGGAAACCCTTGAAGAATATCCCTCATGTTAGACTTATCTATTTGAGCCAGATTATCAGAAAAATTTAACATATTTATTCTCCTCCCTGTAATATTTTTCTTATCTTCTTTCCAATCCTGCTATCAAGATACCTTTTTACCTGTTTAGAAGTACCAAGATTAAGAAGATGTGAGACTATTTTTTGCGTTTCTTCCCAGTTTAGCTCTCTTATTACCTTCTTTATCTCCAGAATACTGGTAGGGGCAACACTTAACTCATCTACTCCAAGTCCCAGAAGCACACTTACTCCCAGAGGATCGCTGGCCATTTCCCCACAGGCTCCCACCCATATTCCCTCCCGATGAGCAGCCTTAACTACATTATCAATAAGTCTTAGAATTGTTGGGTGAAGAGGCTGATAAAGATGAGCTACCTTTTCATTTACCCTATCTACAGCAAGCGTATACTGAATTAAATCATTTGTTCCAAGACTAAAAAAATCCACCTCCCTGGCCAGAATATCTGCCATAACTGCAGCTGAAGGCACCTCAATCATAACTCCTATATCTACAGAATCAGAAAAGGAAAGTCCCTCTCTTTTTAGCTCTTCCTTTACCTCAGATAAAATCCTGTTGGCTTTTCTCACTTCTTCCAGAGCAGATATCATAGGATACATAACCTTAACTTTGCCATACATTGCAGCTCTAAGTATTGCACGCAGCTGTGTTTTAAAAACTTCCACCAACTCTAAAGATAGCCTAATTGCCCTGCATCCCATAAAAGGATTTATCTCTCGAGGAACAGGGAAATGTGATAGGAATTTATCACCTCCCAGATCAAGAGTTCGAATAATCACCGAATAAGGAGCCACTTTTTCTACTACAGCTCTGTAAGCCTCAAGTTGCTCTTCCTCGCTGGGAAGAGATGATCTGTTCATGTAAAGATACTCTGTCCGATAAAGCCCCACACCTTCGGCTCCATCTCTCATTGCAAGATCCACTTCCTCAGGTCCTGCTATATTTGCCGCCAGTTCGATCTCTCTTCCATCGATAGTTTTTGGTGGCAAAGATTTCAAGTTTTCCAAGCTCTTTTTATATATTAAAAATTTCCTCTTTTTATCTTTGTATCTTTCTATTTGACGAGGAGTGGGGTTAATGATCACTTTCCCGCTATTGCCGTCAACAATAATTGTTGATCCTGGTTTAACTTTTTTTGTTATATCTCTTAGTCCAACAACTGCAGGAATCTCAAGAGCCCTTGCCATTATCGCAGTATGGGAAGTTCTACCGCCTACATCAGTTGCAAATCCAAGAACCTTATCCTTATCTATTGAAACAGTATCCGAGGGTGCAAGATCATATGCCACAATAATTATCTTTTCCTCAAGATGGGAAAGACTCATTGTGGGTTGTTCCAAAAGATTTTGAAGTATTCTCTGTGCTACATCTTCAACATCCCTAAATCGCTCCTTTATAAATTCGGATTGAATAGCTTTAAACTTCTCGGGAAAACTCTTATAGGTAGCTCGTAAAGCTGCCTCTGCATTAAGTCTACTATTTTTTATTTTTTCTATAGTTCCATCAATTAACAGAGGATCCTCGAGAATATTCAGATAAGATTGAAATATGTAGGCCTCCTGTTTCCCAATTTCTTTACTTACCTTATCCTTAATTTCAAGAACTTGTTTTTTTGATTCCTCAACAGCTTTTTTAAATCTTTTTATTTCCCTTTCTACCTCTTCCTGCTTTATTTTATACTCAAGAATACAGAGATTCTCTTTCTCCAGTATATAAGCTTTACCAATAGCAATACCCGGAGAAGCAGCAACCCCTTTTGGCATTTTAAAACTTTCCTCCCTTCCTTTTAATTAAATATCACCAATAATTTAAATTTTTTTATTATTTTCAAATAAATTTAAAACCTCACCCACAAGATAAACTGATCCGGTAATACAGATAAGTCCTCTTTTTTTCAATATCATTTTTGCCCTCTCAATAGCTGTCTTTACACTATTTTCTATAAGAGGTTCGAAATTTGAATACCTTTTAATTTTAGACCATATTTGCTCGGGTGGCAAGGCTCTTGGACTACTAACCCTGGTAATAATTACCCTATCTGCTATGGGGCAAAGAGCACTGGCTATTGCATCAACATCTTTGTTCTTTAATATAGCCAGAATCAATGCTATTTTTTTCCCTGGATAAAATTTTTTTAAAAAGCTGGCAAGAGAGCGAGCAGAGTCTCCATTGTGTGCACAATCTAATAGCAGGGGAGGTCTTTCAGGAATTATCTGGATTCTTCCGGGCCAGTTAACCCTCCTGAGTCCATGATCAAAATCTATCGGATGTATCATAAATCCATAATCCTGTAGAACTTCTACCGCTCCAATGGCTGTAGCAGCATTCCAGATTTGGTGCTCTCCGGGAAGTGGAAGAAAAAGGGGACTGTACTTTCGCAAAAGTCCCTGAACTTCAAATATCTGATATTTGGTAGTAGCTTTAATTACTTTAAATTTAATGTCCTTTCCCACCCTGTAAATAGCCGCTTTTTTTTCTCTGCATATTTTTTGAAAAAGAGAAACAACGGAATCTTCCTGACGGGAAATCACAATCCTTAAACCAGGTTTTATTATTCCTGCTTTTTCCCTTGCAATAGATATAACATCATTTCCAAGCTGTTTTGTATGATCAATACTTACAGGGGTAATCACTCCCACGAGGGGTCTAATCACATTTGTTGCATCAAGTCTTCCCCCAAGTCCTACCTCAACTACTGCTATATCTACCTTTTTCTGATAAAAATAGGTAAAGGCAATAGCGGTATATATTTCAAAGAATGTTGGACGAGCTGGTTTTAAGCTTTCCACAGCAGACTTTATCTGGAACATAAGATAAGAAAATTCATCTTCACTTATAAGCCTGTTACCAACCCTTATCCTCTCCCTGGGTGATATTAAATGGGGGGAGGTATAAAGGCCCACTTTATAACCTCCAGAGGTTAATATAGAAGAAATTATTGCTGCGGTAGATCCTTTGCCTTTTGTCCCCGCAATATGAATGGTTTTCAAAAAGCGATGAGGGTTACCTAACTCACTGAGAATATCCTCCATTCTCTTTAAATTAAATAATCTCTTATTGTAAGTCACATCTGTCTTTTTTTCGTAATTTATAAATGAATTAAGATAGCTTAAGGCTTGTTTATAGGAGAACATATTTTTACTCGAGTGGTGACTTTTCTGAAAGCAATTATTCTTGAGAAAACCCCTTGTAAATAGGAAAATCCCTGCAGAGACCTTCCACCTTTGTTCTTATCTTCTCACGTATCTGTTTTTTGTGGGGGTTCTTTAAAACTTCTCCTATCCATTGGCCAATTAACCTCATCTGTTCCTCTTTCATGCCCCTTGTCGTTAAGGCAGGTGTACCCAGACGGATTCCAGATGTTATAGAGGGAGGCAATGGATCAAAGGGGATACAGTTTTTATTTACTATGATTCCAGCTTCTTCTAACAAAATAGCTGCCTGTTCTCCAGTTAATTTTTGAGATGAGAGATCTATAATTAAGAGGTGATTATCGGTTCCTCCAGTTACCAGTCTGAATCCCTCATTTACCAAAACATCCGCTAAAGATCTGCAATTAGCAACTATCTGTCGCTGATAATCTTTAAAAGAGGGATCTGATGCTTCTTTGAAGCAAACAGCTTTTGCTGCTATAATATGCATAAATGGCCCTCCCTGGGTTCCAGGAAATACAGCTTTATCAATTGCACTGGCAAATTCCTTTCGACAGAGAATAAAAGCTCCCCTTGGACCCCTAAGTGTTTTCTGTGTAGTAGCGGTAACTACATCGGCATAGGGAACAGGATCAGGGTGGACTCCCCCTGCAATTAAACCTATTATATGAGCAGCATCAACCATCAGATACGCTCCTATCTCATCGGCAATTTCACGCCAGGGTTTAAAATCTATCCTGCGAGGATAAGAGCTGGCTCCCACAATTATAAGACGTGGTTTTTCTTTTTTAGCTAATTTTCTTATCTCATCAAGATCAAATCTCTCTGTTTTCCTATCAACTCCATAATTTACAATTGTATGATATTTAAAAGGAAGAGAGCCTTCCTTACCATGGGAAAGATGACCTCCCTGAGTTAACTTAAGAGAAAGGATCTTCTCCCCGGGTTTTAAAAGAGCCTGATATACAGCTATATTTGCCCCAGTTCCTGAATGAGGTTGAACATTTACATACTCTGCACCAAATAATTCCTTGGCCCTTTTTATAGCAATATATTCAATTTCATCTATTAGCTTACAACCCTGGTAGTACCTTTTACCAATATACCCTTCTGCGTATTTGTTATTAAGAACAGAACCCTGAGCTTCAAGAACAGCAAGACTTGCATAGTTCTCAGAAGGTATAAGGACAAGGGTATGCTGTTGTCGATAAATTTCCCTTTGAATAAGCCTTTCTATTTCTTGGTCCACATTTTTTAGTGAATCTGTTATCATTCTTTTATCCTTCCAGATAATCAATGAAGAAAATGTCTAATCCCTGTAAACACCATAGCTATATTATATTTATTGGCCATTTTGATAACCTCATTATCCCTTAAGGCTCCTCCTGGCTGAATAATCGCTGTTATCCCGGACCTACCTGCTTCTTCTACCACATCGGGAAACGGGAAAAAGGCATCAGAAGCTAAAACTGCTCCTTCTGTTCTTTTTCCTGCTTTTCTTATAGCAATAAGAGCAGCATCTATTCTACTCATCTGACCCGCACCTACCCCTACCACTGCCTTTTCTTTTGCTATCAGGATAGCATTAGATTTAACGTACCTGCAGATCTTCCAGGCAAATTCCAGATCATTTTTTTCCGTCTTAGAAGGATGTCTTGTTGTAACAACTCTTAGGACATCATCCTGATAAAGTCTGGTATCCTCGTCCTGGATTAACAATCCTCCTCTTATTCTTCTCATATCTTCCCCTATCTTCTCATCTGAAGAAAAATCAATCTTAAGGATAATAACTCTTTTCCCCCAGGGTCTTTTTTCTTTTAAAATTTTTAAAGCATCCTGAGTATAGTCTGGAGCAATTATTCCTTCAATAAATCTATCTGGACTGGCGATAAAGTCTGCTGTTTGTGCATCTACTTTTCTATTTAATCCCACAATGCTGCCAAAAGCAGAAACAGGATCTCCCTGAAAAGCTTTTACACAGGCATCTTCCAGGCTATCACCTTCTGCAGCTCCACAGGGATTGTTATGCTTTATTACCACTACAAAGGGATTATCCATATCGCCTGCTATCTTTAAAGCAGCTTGAAAATCCAGAAGATTGTTAAATGAGACCTCTTTCCCCCAGAGTTTCTCAGCCAAAGGGAGTGTTCCTTCAGGAGGATTCCAATCCTGGTAAAAAGCTGCTTTTTGATGGGGATTTTCTCCGTAACGGAGATCCATTACTTTTTTAAAAGCAAAAGTTAAAGTTGAGGGAAATCTTACCCCCTCTTTTTGTGCAAAGTAATTCGCTATTACACTATCGTATGAGCTTGTAAGCTGAAAGACTTCAATAGCTAATTTGTAACAGGTCCTCTCGCTTAAGCATCCGTTGTTTCTTTTAAGCTCTTCAAGAACCAGATTATACTGTTTGGGGCTGGACACAACAGCAACATTTTTAAAGTTCTTTGCCCCGGATCTTAGCATAGTAGGTCCCCCTATATCTATATTTTCAAGAGCATCTTCCAGGGAAACTTCCTTATTTTTTATCACATCGGCAAAGGGATAAAGATTAACCACAACCATGTCAATAAGCTCAATTCCTTGCCTTCTCACCTCCTCCATTTGATCGGAATCATCTCTTAAGGCAAGCAGGCCTCCATGGATTTTGGGATGCAGGGTCTTTACCCTTCCCTTTAATATCTCAGGTGCTCCGGTATACTGAGAAACTTCTTTCACCGGAATCTTTGCATCTTTTAAAAGTCTGGCTGTTCCTCCAGTTGAGAGGATCTCTACTCCCAGGTCCCCAAGAGATTTTGCAAAATCAACGATTCCAGTTTTATCCCATACACTTATAAGAGCTCTTTTAATTTTGGGCATTAAACTTTCTCCTTGAATACTATTTTTATTTTCTTTCAAAGTGTCTTTTAGCCTAAAAGTATACTACATTATCCTATAGTAGTCAAATTACCGCGCTAAGCCATATATAATGTAACC
>JAGGTG010000175.1 GCA_021163905.1 Candidatus Aerophobota bacterium | reverse complement strand
AAAAATCGTGAAATCCCGTGAAAAGAAAAATGGTGGAAATTATTTACTGGTGTGGGATTTGGTGATTTGGTGGGGATTTACAAAGAGGCTTCAATTGGAGCCACAATCCAGTGCTCTAACCAAACTGAGCTACGCTCACCATGTAACGGATTAGTTTAGATTTAATAAATTCTATCTCATCTATCCCATTTTTCTGTAAAAAATTCTGTTTTCCCACTGATCTTGTTTTTAATATATATCATTTTTTGGCGAAAGTCAATATTCCCCCTTTTCTAATTAACATTCAGGATGCGTTTCTTGACTTCTCTACTGCAATAGATAAAATAAGGATGCACATTAATAATTAAAGCTACAAATATGGCACTGAAAAGGGGGAGCTATATGGATATAAAACACAAGGAGCTATCCTATACCGAGCTAAGAAAGGAATTTGACCTTTCTAAATTTGAGTATGAAACCACAGCTCAGGTTCCGCAAATAGAAGAGACTATAGGACAGGAAAGAGCTATAAGAGCTATTGAGTTTGGATTAAATGTAGAAAGTCCGGGCTACAACATTTACGTTACTGGTATGACTGATAGTGGGCGGACAAGTACTGTAAAAAATATCCTGAAGAAAGTAGCCCAGAGCAAAAGTCCTCCCCCGGATTGGTGTTATGTTCATAACTTTGAAGATCCCGACCAACCTGTTGCTATAAGCCTGCCTACAGGTAAAGGAAAGATCTTTAAAAAGGATATGGAAGAGCTTATCATCACTTTAAAAAGAGAAATACCAAAAACCTTCAGGAGTGATGACTATAAGGAACGAAGAGCCTCTTTGCTGGAGAAATACGAAAAAGAAAAAAAGGATATTCTCTCCCAGATAGAACAACAGGCACAAAAAAGAGGATTTAAGATTGTCAGAACACCATTTGGTTTTACAACTATTCCAATAAAAGAAAATGGCGAACCTCTTAAAGAGGAAGAATATCAGGCTCTTCCCGAACAGGAAAAAGAGAGAATTCAAAGTGATATGGCTGCAATTCAAAAAGAAATTGCAGATGCCTTTGAAAAAATAAATGAAGTTGATAAGAAATCAAAGGATAGTGTAAATAACTTTAATCGGGAAATAGCCCAATTTGTTGTCCAGCAGTATATTGGGAGTTTAAAGAAAAAATATGCAGATTTTCCCCCTGTTGTAAAATACCTGGAGGATGTAGCAAAAGATATAGTGGACAATATAGATGATTTTTTTAAAGAAGAGCAAAAAGGTTCCTCCAAAATCCCCATCATGGAGGAAAACTCCTTTGTTAAATATCAGGTAAATTTGATAGTGGATAACTCCCAGTTAAATGGCGCACCTGTAGTGATAGAGAATAATCCCACCTATACAAATATGTTTGGACGTATAGAAAGAAAAGTCCATTTTGGGGCTTTTATAACAGATTTTACAAAAATTAAAGCAGGAGCAATCCACAAAGCAAATGGGGGGTATCTTCTGGTTGATGTAGAAAGAGTTCTTATGTATCCATTTGTTTGGGATACTTTAAAAAGAGTTCTCAGGAATAAAGAGATAAGAATTGAAGATATAGGGGAACAGTACGGATTTTTCTCCACAACCGGTTTAAGACCAATGCCTATCCCCATAGACTTAAAGGTAGTGATGATAGGGAGAAATTATATATTTAATCTGCTTCATTACTATGATGAAAATTTTAGAAAAATATTTAAGATAAGGGCTGATTTTGACTGGGAAACAAAAGCTACAGAGTATACCATGAATCGTTGTGCCCAATTTTTATGTAAATTATGTAATGAGGAAAAATTAAAACACTTAGACAAAACAGGACTTGCTGCTATACTTGAGTACAGCAGCAGATTAGCGGAAAATCAGGAAAAATTCTCCCTTTTATTTGGAAAAATAGCCAATATAGCTCGTGAGGCCAATTACTGGGCAAGCCTTCGGAAGAGTCAGTATATCACAAGAGAAGACGTAGAAAAAGCTCTTGAGCAAATGGAGTACAGACACAATATTATTAAAAATAAGATAGGTGAAATGATAGAAGAGGGAACTTTATATATTGATACAGATGGAGCCAAGGTGGGACAGGTAAACGGCCTTGCCGTATACTCGTACGGAGAATTTATGTTTGGGAAGCCATCCCGTATAACTGCCCAGACCTTTATAGGGAATAAAGGCGTAATTAACATAGAAAGGGAGGCTAAACTAAGTGGAAAAACCCACGATAAAGGTGTTTTAATTCTTTCAGGATATCTGGGTGGAAAGTACGGAGGAAAAACTCCTCTCGCTCTTTCTGCTACCCTGACCTTTGAGCAAAGCTATTCCTACGTCGAAGGTGATAGTGCCTCTGCAGCAGAGCTTTTCGCAATACTATCCAGTCTGGCTGAGCTACCCATCAAACAGGGAATTGCTGTTACAGGATCTGTAAACCAAAAAGGAGAAATTCAACCAATAGGGGGGGTTAATGAAAAAATAGAAGGCTTTTTTGATACCTGCAAGAGAAAGGGACTTACCGGAAATCAAGGAGTAATTATTCCCAGAAGTAACGTTAAGAACCTTATGTTAAAAAAAGAAGTGGTGGAGGCTGTTAAGGAAGGAAAATTTCATATTTATCCTATAAGTACAGTTGATGAGGGTATTGAAATCCTAACAGGTGTAGCTGCAGGCAAAAGAGGCCCAGATGGTCTTTTTCCTGAAGGAACGGTAAATAGAAAAGTTGAAGATAAACTATTTTATCTTTTGCAGGAACAGGAAAGATTAAGAAAAATGGCAGAAAAATCTCAGGATTCCACTATTTCATAAGAGTAGTTAATATCCGCCACTTCAGAAAGCATAGCTCCCACTGGACAGTACTTTTCATAAGCTTTATTAAGTGCCCACCTTATATCATCTTCATTAAGTTTTTTACCTTTAAACAAACACTTTACATCTATCCTGGTAAATACTCGAGGATGATCTTTAGCTTCCTCAGCATCAATTTCTATTTTTATGTTATCCAGAGAAGCTTTTTTCTTACCAAGTAAAGATACAATATCCATTCCCAAACAACCTCCAAGAGCTATTAGGATCATCTCCATTGGTCGTGTGGCAGCCTCTGAACCTTTATATATTTTTGGACCATCCATAACAACCCAGTGGTTAGAGTTAGCCTTTCCCATCATAGTTAATCCATTAACCTGCCTTATTTCTGCATGCATCTACAGTTCTCCTGTTTTTTTAAGTTTTGAAATCAAAAATAAAGGATAAAGAGGAGCAATTCCTCTTTATCCTTCCATCTATGTCAATACCAGCTTATGCTGGCAAATTGGACTGTTTAAGTTATTACAAATTAAAGGGGAGGAAATTCCCTCCCCTTATTTTATAATTATTCAACCTTTATTTCTTTTTTCTTTGCCTTGGCTTCCTCAGCTTTAGGTAAGGTAATCTCCAGCACTCCATCCTGATACTTTGCCTTTGCAGCGTCAGCTTTTATCTTCACCGGTAAAGGGATAACTCTTTGCCAGGAGCTGTAAGCTCTTTCACAGTAATAGTAATCTTCCTCTTTTTCCTCCTTGGCTTTTTCTACTTTACCTGAAATACTTATATCATCTTCGGTAACTGATATCTTAATATTGTCTTTTTTCACTCCTGGCATCTCAGAACGTAAAATAAGTTTATCACCTTTATCAATGAGGTCTACAGGTGGAGTACCAATTAGACCCTCTTCTCTTTCAGCGGGAACCTCAGACCTTCTTGGAGCAGGGAGAATTCCCCATCTTCTTCTCTCGCCCCAGAAATCATCAAACATCTTCCTTATCTCTCGTTCTATACGAGAGAATTCTCTGAAAGGATCCCATACGTTTGCCATAGTCATCACCTCCTGTTTATTTTAATTCAATTCGATAGACTACTTCATAGATTTTATTTAAAACAATCCCTATGCCTTCATCGGATAAGGAGTAATAAACATAAAGGGCTCTTTTTTTCTTCTTAACCCATCCGTAGTTTCTCAAAAGACCAAGATGTTGAGAAAGATTGGTTTGATTAACCCCAATTCTTTCTGACAGCTCGCTTACACACTTTACTCCGTTTCTTAGTTCCTGAAGTATCCTTATTCTTACCGGATGGGTAAGTGCCTTCAAGCATTCTGCTACCTGATCAGCCTGTTCTAATTTCTCTTCAACTGATTTTATTTTCTCTCTCATCTTGCTTCCTTCCAATCTTCATACATTATTATATTCGAATATAGCAACCTGTCAACCCCCTCTTATGTCTCGTCTATTTCGTCCATTTCGTCTGTTTGGTCTATCTGGTCTATTAAAGAATGTGAATGTTATATAAAGTTTTTATCTTTATAGTGAAGATTGAAAAATAAGGAAGGCACCTTGCAACTACAAAGGTTCCAATAAATAATGGCAAAAGTGGTTCTTACTCGCCTCCTATTACTCGCATAACTTCCTCTAAAGTTGTCTCTCCCTGCAGGACTTTACGCATAGCTACATCTTTTATCGGTAACATACCGGAGGAGAGAGCAGCTTTTTTAATCTGTGATTCAGGAGCCTCAGTTAAAATGAGATTTCTTATCTCTTCGGTGATCTCCAGAGCCTCCATTATGGCAACTCTTCCTTTATATCCCAGATTATTACACTCTGAACATCCATTTGCTCTGTAAAAAATTATATCCTTATCTTCTATCTTAATACCTAATTTTTCCAGAAGTTCTGGAGAGGGTTTATAAGGAATAGCACATTTTGGACACACCTTCCTTATTAATCTCTGGGCACCTACAAAAATCAAAGCACTTGCCAGCAGGGGAGTTGGAATTTTCAAGTTGATAAGTCTCGCTATAGCTCCAACAGCGTTATTGGTGTGAAGGGTTGTAAGAAGAAGATGACCGGTTAATGCTGACCTTATACCAACTTCTGCAGTTTCTGGATCTCTCATTTCTCCCAGCATAATGATATCCGGATCCTGACGTAAAAATGCCCGTAAAACAGCAGGAAAAGTTAGCCCAATGGTCTCCCTGACCTGAACCTGATTTACTCCTTCAATTTCATATTCTATAGGATCCTCTATAGTCAGGATATGTCTTTGAGGTGTATTTAAGGCTCTTATTGCCGCATAAAGTGTAGTGGTTTTACCTGATCCGGTTGGCCCTGCAATTATAATCATCCCAAAGGGGCGGGAAATAGCTCTTGTGTATTTTTTTAAAATTTCCTCTTCTAAACCAAGTTTATCAATTGTGAGACCTTTAAGATAGCGAATATCCAGAATTCTAAGGGCTACCTTTTCTCCAAAGTGAGCAGGAATAATGGAGACCCTCACATCTATTCCCCCCATTTTAAATCTCCCTTCCTGAGGTAGCCTCCGCTCAGCAACATCCAATCTGGAAAGTACTTTAATTCGAGAAACTACTCCCGGATGCAGGTCCTTACTGAAGAAAAACACAGGGTAAAGCAATCCATCAATTCTGTACCTTACCCTTACGACCTTTTCTAAGGGTTCAAAATGAACATCACTTGCTCTTCTTTTTATAGCCTCTGTTAGTATGACATTAACAAGGCTAACCGGCTCTTTAATCTTATCCCATCCCTCTGTGTTAAATATCTCAGAATATGGCCTGTCTAACTTATCTTCAGTAAGGGTTTTTTCTTCATCGGTCATTAAAAATTCCCCCTCAAATTAAAATATCTATCTTAATTTCAACGATAAAGCTTCTCTCCAGAGTTTATAGAGGTTAGCTGTATTTTGAGATATAAGTTTTTTCCCATTTTTTTCAATTATAAGTTCTTTTCCTGTTACTTCGCCAAGTAACCTAAAACCAATATTTTTTTCTCTGGCTATTTTTTCAAGAGAATCAATATTTTGAGGAGAACAGGATGCTACTATACAGGATTGAACCTCACCAAAAAGCAAAAGATCATCTCTTTCTCCCTCCTTTTCCAGATTTTTCAAATCTATCCTTGCTCCCATAAATTTCTCTTCGTTAATAATACAACTTTCAACAACACTGGTAGCAATACCTCCCTCTGATACATCATGAGCTGATTTAATTAGCCCTTTTCCTATAGCTTTTAGACATACATCGTAAAGGGCCTTTTCCTTAGAAAGATTTAATTCAGGTGGTCTGCCTTTTTTTAAACCATGGATAAGATAAAGATATTCACTGCCACCAAGACTTATCTTACCGTCTCCTATAAGAACTATTAGATCTCCCTCTTCTTTAAACCAGGGTGTACATATAAGATCGGTATTTTCAATTAAACCCAACATTCCAACGACAGGAGTTGGATCTATTGCCCCGGTGGGATTTTCATTATAAAAACTAACGTTCCCTCCTGTAACTGGAGTTCCAAGATACTGGCAGGCTTCAGCCATTCCCTCAACACATCTTGTAAACTGCCAGAAAATTTCAGGATCGGTAGGGGTTCCGAAATTAAGACAATTGGTAATGGCAATCGGGGTTGCTCCTACACAAACAACATTGCGAGCAGCCTCGGCTACCGCAATTTTTCCCCCTTCATACGGATCAAGAAAACAGTAACGTCCATTCCCATCACAGCTTAAGGCAAGAGCTTTTTTAGTACCCTTTACTCTAAGAACAGCGGCATCTGGTCCCGGGAGGACAACTGTATTTATACCCACCATATGATCATACTGTTCCCATATCCATTCTTTACTGGCGATATTTGGCGAGGTTAACAATTTAATCAGTACCTGATTAAAATCATCTGGCCGGGGCAGGGTATCTATATCAAGATAGCTTACCTCATCAAGATAAGCTGGTTTTACCCTTTTCCTCAGATAAACCGGAGCATCTTCTGTTAAGGACTTAACAGGAATTTCAGCTACAGGTCTATCCTTATCTTTTATACGGAAAATACCATCTGAGGTAACTTTCCCAATAGGAATAGCGTACAGATCCCATTTTTCAAATATCCTTTTAGCTTCGTTTTCCATACCCTTTTTTACGATGACCAGCATTCTCTCCTGAGACTCTGACAGCATAACCTCATAGGGAATCATACCTTCCTCTCTTCTTGGAACAAGGGATATATCTATCTCTACACCACAGTTTCCACGGGAAGCTGTCTCAACAGTGGAAGAAGTTAGCCCTGCTGCTCCCATATCCTGCATTCCTACAACCACACCGCTTTTTATAAGTTCGAGAGTTGCCTCAAGCAAAAGCTTTTCCATAAATGGATCTCCTATCTGAACCGCGGGCCTGTCCTCATGAGATTCCTCGGTTATTTCTCTGGAAGCAAAACTCGCACCTCCCAATCCATCTCTCCCCGTAGAGGATCCTACATAAAAAATGGTATTACCAACTCCCCTTGCTCTTGCCTTAACAATCATATCCTTTTTAACTATACCAACACAAAGAACATTAACAAGAGGATTTCCCCGATAGGACTCATCAAAAAAAGTTTCTCCCCCGACGGTGGGAATACCAATACAATTTCCATAAAAAGCTATTCCTCCTACCACTCCCCTCAAAAAATAACGTGATTTAGGGTCATTTAAAGAACCAAATCTAAGAGAATCCATAATGGCTATAGGTCGAGCTCCCATTGTAAATATGTCCCTGATGATTCCTCCAACTCCTGTGGCTGCCCCCTGATACGGTTCCACAGCTGAGGGATGATTGTGCGATTCCATTTTAAAAACTACAGCAAGATTATCTCCTATATCAACAACTCCGGCATTTTCCTCTCCTGCTTTAACCAGAACCCTCTCACCTTCCGTAGGGAATTTCTTGAGAGTTGGCTTTGAACTCTTATAACTGCAGTGTTCACTCCACATTACAGAGAAAATTCCCAGTTCAGTGAAGTTAGGTTCTCTTCCCAGTATTCTCTTTATCCTTTCAAATTCCTCCTCTGTTAATCCATGAGCTTTTACCAAATTAAGATCTATTTTAACTGGTTCTTTCATTCTTTAGCCAGCCTCTCATTTATTGATTTAACTATGGACTGCCATATAAGTTTTCCATCCTCGGATCCAAGTATGGATTCCGAACATCGTTCAGGATGAGGCATCATTCCAAGAACATTTCCTCTTTCATTGCATATCCCGGCAATAGCATAAACAGAACCATTGGGATTAAACTCATCGGCAACTTCTCCATCCTTGCTGCAGTAACGAAAAACTACCTGGCTATTCATCTTTAATCTGGAAAGACTTTGAGGATCAATGTAGTAGTTTCCCTCAAAATGAGCAACAGGAATGTGCAGAACCTGTCCTTTATGGAAAAGTCTGGTAAAAGGAGTATCAGAATTCTCAACCCGTACATATACATACCTGCAAATGAAAAGGAGATCCCTGTTTTTTCTCATAGCCCCCGGAAGAAGACCTGCTTCAAGTAAAACTTGAAACCCATTGCATATTCCTATAACCAATCCTCCATTTTTAGAAAATTCAATCACCTCTTTCATTATTGGACTGAAGCGGGCAATAGCTCCTGTACGAAGATAATCCCCATAGGAAAATCCACCGGGAAGAACAATACAATCATATCCTTTGAGATTGCTACTTTTGTGCCATATAAAATCAACGCTCTCCCCTATTACCCTCTTTATCACGTAATAACAATCATAATCACAGTTAGAACCCGGAAAAACAACAACACCGAATTTCATTTAACCTCCTCTATTTCATATTCGTAACTTTCAATAACCGGGTTTACAAGAATCTTTTTGCACATATCATCTATTTTTTTCTGTAGCTTTTTCTTATCAGAATTTTTTAAATATACCTGAAGGTATTTTCCATACCTTACCCTCTCAACCCCTGAATAGCCAAGAGAATCAAGGGCGTTCTTAATGGTTATCCCCTGAGGATCTGCAACTCCTTCCTTTAAACTGATATAAATTTTAACTTTAAACATAACTATCTCTCCCTTGCATTAACTGCCAGATATACTTCAAATGTAATATTAATCTACTCCCACTCAATGGTGCCAGGTGGCTTGGAAGTTATATCATAAACAACTCTATTTATTCCCTTAACTTCATTAATTATCCTGCGAGAGATTTTATCGAGAAGATCGTATGGTAATCTCATCCAATCTGCGGTCATTCCGTCCTGACTGGTAACCACTCTTAGGGCAATTGTATACTCATAGGTTCGGTAATCCCCCATTACCCCCACACTTCTCACAGGTAAAAGTACAGGGAAAGATTGCCATATCCTTGACTTTTCTTCATAATTTTCCATCTCTTCTGTTACAATGGTATCTGCCTGGCGCAGGATCCTCAAACGGGAGCGTGTAATCTCCCCTAAAATCCTCACCCCTAAACCAGGACCCGGGAAAGGCTGACGATTAACTATTCTTTCGGGAAGACCAAGCTTTCTACCAACAGCTCTAACTTCATCCTTAAATAGATCCTTGAGAGGCTCCAGCAATTTAAGTTGCATAATTTCAGGAAGTCCTCCTACATTATGGTGTGACTTTATAGTAGATGAAGGACCACCCTTAGCTGAACGAGATTCAATTACATCTGGATAAAGAGTACCCTGGGCTAAAAAATCTATCTTCCCTAACTTTTTAGCCTCTTCAGTGAATACTTCAATAAACTTGTTGCCTATTATCTTTCTTTTTTTCTCCGGATTCCTAACACCTTTCAGTGCTTTAAGAAATTTATCCTCTGCATCAACGTACCTCAGGTTAAAGTGAAAACGGTCTCTAAAAGTTCTAATTACATCTTCCACCTCCCCTTCTCGCAGAAGTCCATTATTTACAAAAACACACGTCAACCTGTCACCTACTGCTCTGGATACCAGCATAGCGGTAACCGAAGAATCAACTCCTCCACTTAATGCACATATCACTTTTCCCTTTCCTACTTTTTCTCTTATCTTTTTTACCGAATAATCGATAAAGGAACTTGCAGTCCAGGTGCCCGAGCAACTACAAACGCGAAAAAGAAAATTCTGAATTATTTTTTTACCCTGAGGAGTGTGTGCAACTTCTGGATGAAATTGAACTGCATAAAAATTTCTCCTCTTATCCCTGATACTGGCATAAGGACAGTTCTGTGTGGAAGCAAGAACTTCAAATCCTGAGGGAAGTTTTACCACCTGATCTCCATGACTCATCCATACCTTAAGATTATCAGAAAGTCCATAAAATAGCTCATCGTGATTTTTAACCCTGAGCTCACCTGCTCCATACTCTCTTTTTGGAGAAGGGGCAACCTTTCCTCCCAGAAGATGAGCCATAACTTGCATTCCATAACAAATACCAAGAATAGGAATTCCCATCTTTAAAATCTCAGGGTGGGGAAAGGGGGCTTTACTATCATTCACACTGGAGGGTCCCCCGGACAGGACAATTCCCTTTGGTCTGTACAGTGAAAGCTCCGAAGGGGAAATATTATAGGGAAATAGTTCACAGTAAACCCTGCTTTCCCTAATTCTTCTTAAAATAAGCTGATTATACTGGGAACCAAAATCAAGAACAGCCACTATCTCCCTATAAGATTTATAAAACACCACTTCTTCCTTTGCAGTCTAACTTTATAGTCTGACCACAATGTTTTTTCTGGCAAGGTATTCTTTAACCTGCCTGATAGTATATTTTTTATAATGAAATACTGATGCAGCAAGAGCTGCATCAGCTCCTGCTTCCTGGAAAACCTCATAAAAATGCTCCAGAGTTCCCGCACCACCTGAGGCAATCACTGGAACATTAACAGCACGAACTATAGTTCTGGTAAGTTCGATATCATACCCATCCTCGGTTCCGTCTTTATCCATACTGGTTAAAAGAATCTCCCCGGCTCCTAAATCTACCACTTTTTTAGCCCACCAAACAGCATCAATACCTGTTGAAACTCTACCTCCATAAATATAAACCTCCCAGCAAGAGGCAGTTTTTTTCTTAGCATCAATAGCTACAACAATACACTGGCTTCCAAATTTTCTGGATGCCTTCTCTACAAGAGAAGGATCTTTCACAGCTGCTGTATTTATGGAAACCTTGTCGGCCCCTGCCTTAAGAAGAAGGCGGATATCTTCTAAATCTCTTATTCCTCCCCCTACGGTAAGAGGCATAAAAACTTCACGAGCTGTGCGTTCTACAACATCTATCATTATATCTCTTCTTTCATGAGAAGCAGTTATATCCAGAAAAGTTAACTCATCGGCTTCTTCCCTCTCATAAACCTTGGCATTTTCCACTGGATCTCCGGCATCTCGAAGTTTAACAAAATTGATCCCCTTTACCACTCTTCCCCCCATCACATCAAGGCAGGGAATTATTCGTTTAGCCAGCATTTTTGGTGACTTCTCCAAATAGCTTTAATATGCTCAAGCCCAATCTTTGAGATTTTTCAGGGTGAAATTGACAGGCAAAAATGTTATCTTTCCAGATGCTTGAGGTAAATTCTACTCCATACCAAGTTGTGGTAGCAATAATATCCTTATCTTCTGGGATCACGTAGTAAGAATGAACAAAGTAAAAATAAGAGCCATCTGGAATATCTCTTAAAAGTGGCGCTCTTTTTTTTATCTTTATTTGATTCCAACCCATATGGGGTATTTTTAGCCCGGAATCTGCCGGGAAAGGAACAACCCTTCCCTTTAATACATCGAGACCATTGGTATATCCAAATTCTTCGCTTCCGCTAAAGAGAACCTGCATCCCGAGACATATTCCCAGAAAAGGACGTCCAGATGAGATAAACTTACGTATAGGACCGGTTAAGTTATGTTTTTCAAGATTTAGCATGCAATCTCTAAAGGACCCAACTCCTGGTAGAACAAGCCCTCTGGCCATCTCAATTACAGAAGAATTGTCACTTATCAACACATCACATCCAACTTTTTTTAAGGCCTTTTCTACACTTCCGAGATTGCCCATTCCATAGTCAATCACCACTATTTTAGAATCTTTATACATCATAATTTTAAAATTAATATTCCTTGGTAATTATAGTAAGAATACAAAAAATGAAAGGAAAATCAAGTTATCGCATTAAATATCTAAAATATAATCAAAAAGGTACCGGTGGGTCATTAAAATGTGACCGAATAAACTACGTAGTGTAACCTTTGATGAACTTCATCTTTCAGGAAAATTTCTCCTGGACAGTCTGGGTGTATATATCTTACCTTGCGCAGTCTCATTAATTTTTCTATAATCTTAGCAAAACAAAAAATGAGGAGTAGTGGTGATGAGCGAGGTTTATTTTGCAAATATGAGGTCTAATTCCAGAGAGAGTAGCCTGTTAAATAAGGTAAATAAGCTTTTTAAGAGAGCAGGTTTTGATAAAATTATTAATGAGGGGGATTTGGTTGCTATTAAGCTTCACTTTGGTGAAAAGGGAAATACCGCTTTCATCAGACCAATTTATGTTAGACAAATTGTAGAACAAGTTAAAAAGAGTGGAGGAAAGCCATTTTTAACGGACGCTAATACTCTTTACCGTGGATCGAGAAAAAACGCAGTGGACCATATAAATACAGCTATTTCCAATGGTTTTTCTTATGCCAGTATTGGAGCGCCAATTATCATTGCCGATGGCTTAAGAGGTAAAAGTTTTACAGAAGTTGAGATCAACAAAAAACATATAAAGTCAGCTAAGATTAGTAATGAAGTTTATTACGCTGATGCCCTCATTGTTGTAACTCATTTCAAAGGACATGGTGGAACTGGCTTTGGTGGAACAATGAAAAATGTAGGAATGGGAATAGCCAGTCCTGCAGGAAAACAGATGATGCATGCCAGTGTTCTTCCATCTGTTAATGAGGATAAATGTATCGGATGTGCAACCTGTAAGAGGTGGTGTCCTGCAAATGCCATAACTATTGAAAATAAAAAGTCACATATACATCCTGATAAATGTATAGGTTGTATGGAATGTGTGACAACCTGCCCAACAGGTGCTATATCTATTATGTGGAATGAATCAACCAGGAACTTACATGAAAAAATGGTTGAGTATACCTATGCAGTTTTAAAGGATAAAAAGGAAAAAGTTGGGTTCTTTAGTTTCCTAATAAATATTACCCCGGACTGTGACTGTGCCTCCTGGAGTGATGCTAATATAGTACCTGATGTGGGTATATTAGCTTCCAAGGATCCGGTTGCCATTGAGCAGGCTTCGTTAGATTTGGTAAATGCACAACAGGGACTAAAAGATACAGCTTTAAAGAGCTCTTTTGTAGCTGGAGAGGATAAATTTAAAGCTTTATATCCTAATGTAGATGCCCAGCTACAAATTAACTATGCTCAGGAATTAGGCCTTGGAACAAGGGAATATAAATTAGTTGAAATTTAATTTTATTTTAAATAAACAGGGGAAGGAAAGCCTAACTGTTTTTCTCTCTTAAAAAGCATAAGGTGAACTTTAATCTTGAGGAGAGGATCTTTCTCCTTGTGGCAAATAGGCTTCATGAGCCAAAATCAGAGCATGGAATGGTAAGGTGATTGGAGAAGATGCATGCCTTTTACAGAGGAAAACATCAAATTTTTAGAATCCTTAAACTGCAGCGTTTCAGAAAACTTTAGCCAAGGGTAAAGATGATAATGCGAAGAACTAAAGGCTACCGTACTTTAGCTATCATATTCCTCAAGATGGAAAGTTTTAGTTTTTTGTAGATGAGAAAAAGCTTATCCGAGGAGGATAAGATGAGCAATATCGGATGGATAGGAACAGGTGTTATGGGACGACCAATGGCCGCTCATTTAATTAAGGCAGGTCATAATTTAACCGTTTTCAATAGAACCAAAAGTAAAGCCAAAGAGCTAATTGATGCTGGAGCCAAATGGGCTAACTCACCCCAGGAGGTAGCTAAAGATCAAGATTTTGTTTGCACTATGGTTGGCTATCCCCAGGATGTCAGGGAAGTTGTTTTTGGAAAAGAAGGTATTATAAACACAATTAAACCAGGCTCCATATTTATTGATTTTACTACCAGTAAACCCAGTCTGGCTATTGAGATTGCAGAGGCTCTAAAGAAAAAAGAAGTTTTAGCTCTGGATGCCCCGGTTTCAGGTGGAGATGTGGGAGCCCGCAATGCCACACTCTCTATTATGGTTGGCGGGAATGAAAAAGCCTTTAATGCTGCAAAACCCATCCTGGAAAGGTTAGGAAAAACCATTATCCTGCAGGGTGGTCCCGGTGCCGGGCAACACACCAAAATGTGTAATCAAATACAGATTGCTGGAACTATGATTGGAATGGTAGAGGCTCTTATTTATGGCACTAAAGCTGGATTAGACCTTGAAACCATGCTTCACTCAATTTCTGGAGGAGCTGCTGGCTGCTGGAGCCTTGATAACCTGGCTCCAAGAATTTTAAAAGGTGATATGGAACCAGGGTTTTTCGTAGATCACTTCGTTAAGGATATGGGTATTGCACTGGAGGAGGCTCAAAGAATGCAAATATCACTACCAGGGCTTGCTCTTGTTCATCAGTTATATGTATCTGTCCAGGCTCTTGGTGCTGGACGTAAAGGAACCCAGGCTTTATACCTTGCACTTCAACGAATGGCTGGAATGGATTAAACCAGACTCTTTTAAAATAAGTACTTACCTCAAACCGAAGTAAATCCCCCCTTAATATGTTCAGTAATTGTTATTAAAATTTAGGACAATTACTGTAGATAGTGTATTTGCCTTCAGGCAACTCTCCCTCATCTTGAATTAAATAAATTAACCTATCCTCTAAATTAATGGTCCAGAAAGAGTTTTACTAAAATTTTTCGTTGATTTTAGTGTGATTGGGATATTTGCTTTACATTTCAAGGTGAGGAACATATAAATCTGTTAAGTTATCAGCAGAAAATCGCGACTTCTTACATTAAAAATTGTAAACCAAATTTTAGGCAAATTGAAGATTCCTTGGTGTTGGGTAAATTTTAAAAGTGCACTATTTTGTCCAATTTTAATTTTAAAAG
>JAGGTG010000118.1 GCA_021163905.1 Candidatus Aerophobota bacterium | reverse complement strand
CATAGGACGCATATACGCATTCACGTATCAACATACCCGGCGGGCAGCAAAGGACTATAGGATTTTTCCCGAAACTGGAAAGAATTGAATTTGACAAGAAAAGGGCATTCTGGTATAATTTTTTTCTAAAGTTTACATTTTTTGAAGGGGGTTAAAATGCAGGTGAGAGAACAACCGGTAATCTGGCTTCAGGGAGCTGGATGTAGTGGGTGCTCGATATCTCTTATGAACTCGGTTAGTCCCAGTATCAGGAATCTCCTTCTTGATGAGATTGTACCCGGGCAGCATATCAATCTTTTGTTTCATCCCACATTAATGGCGGCAAGTGGTGAGCTGGCAATAGAGGTAATGCTGGACAGGGATAGAAAGACTGACTACCTTCTGGTGCTGGAAGGATCTATCCCCACGGCTGAAGGTGGGATATTTGCCACAGTAGGAGAGGAAAAAGGAAAGCCGGTTACTCTTTATTCAAGATTTAAGGAACTTGCCAGGAGAGCAATTGCGGTAGTTGCTGTTGGGACCTGTGCATCTTTTGGTGGAATTCCCGCTGCAAAGCCCAATCCCACAGGCTCAAAGTCTGCGGGAGAGGTTCTTGAGGAGGAAAATATTTCTGTTCCTTATATAAACATTCCTGGATGTCCCCCTCATCCTGACTGGTTTATTGGGACCATAGCCGACATTTTGCTTAACGGTATTCCCTCCAGTGAAAAACTAGATGATCTTAAAAGGCCAAAATTTATCTATGGCAAACTGATCCATGAAAATTGTCCCCGAAGACCCTTCTTTGATGAGGGGAAATTTGCCCACAACTTTGGAGAGGAAGGGTGTCTTTATGAGCTGGGTTGTAAAGGACCTTTTACTTATTCAGACTGTCCCATACGTCACTGGAATGGAGGGGTAAACTGGCCTGTAGATGCAGGTGCCCCCTGTAATGGGTGTACGGAGCCCATATTTCCTGATATATCAGGTCCATTTTACCAGAAAATATCCAGATGGGACAGTTTTAAAGTTAAAGTGCAGTCCGATAAGGAGAGGTAAAATGCAGAGGATCGTTATAGACCCTATTACAAGAATTGAAGGTCATCTTAAAGTTGAGGTTACAGTAGATAAAGGTGAAGTTAGGGATGCACGTGTAGCAGGGACCCTCTTTAGGGGGTGGGAGATTATACTTAAGAGAAGGGATCCCCGTGATGCAAGTAGAATTACCCAGCGAGTTTGTGGGGTTTGCCCGGCAGCTCATGCTACTGCCTCTGTTTTTGCTCTGGATAATGCCTTTGGTATAGAGGATTCAATACCTGATAATGCCAGAGTTATTCGTAACTTAATACTGGGTTCAAATTTTATCCAGTCAAATATTCTTCACTTTTATCATTTAGCTTCTCTTGATTTTGTTGATTTATCCCGTATTTTAAGCTATGATGGTAGAGATTACGATCTTTCCTCCCTTAAAGATTTTTTAGGTAGGGGCGTGTTAAGCCCCTTTTCTCCAAGATACGAGGGGGATTATAGGTTGGATGATAGGACAAATCAGGAACTTGCCGCTCATTACCTGAGAGCTCTTGAGATAAGAAAAAAGTCCCATGAGATGCTGGCTATATTTGGGGGAAAAATGCCCCATAATGTGGCTACAGTAGCAGGAGGAGTTACGGAAAATCCCACTCCAGACAAAATAGCATCTTTTCTCTGGAGATTAAATGAGATAAGACACTTTATAGACAATTTTTACCTTCCAGATACCATAGCTCTTGTCAAGTTTTATGAGGATCATCTTAGTATGGGTTCATCTTACAACAATTTTTTATGTTATGGTGCCTTTAACCTTGATTCTGGTGAGGTGGATCAGGTAAAGAGGAATAGACTTTTTTTGCAGGGGATAGTAACTTCAGATTCTACTTATCAACCACTTGATGTGGCTAATATAGCAGAGCATGTAAAATATAGCTGGTATTCTGAGGATACATCAGGATTACATCCCTCTCAGGGAGCAACCAGAATAGATTATGGGAAAAGAGAAGGTTATTCCTGGTTAAAAGCTCCAAGGTACAGGGGATTGGTATTTGAGGTGGGTCCTGCGGCAAGAATAATAGTTAGCTATTATGGTGGAAAAAAAGAAATCAAAGAAGCTCTGGATCCTGTACTTTCCTATATAGGGAAAGATGTTTTTAAATTATCCTCTATTCTTGGTCGACATATAGCAAGAGCTATTGATACAAAGATAGTCGCTGACCATATGGCTAAATGGGTTCTGGATTTAAAGGTTGGTGAGCCTGTTTGCATCACTTATTCTCTTCCCCTTGAGGCAGAAGGTATGGGACTTACAGAGGCTCCAAGAGGAGCCCTTGGTCACTGGATAAAGGTCAAAGATAAGCTTATAGAGAGCTATCAACTTGTTGTTCCCACTACCTGGAATGTTTCTCCACGGGATGACTTAGATCAACCGGGTGCCCTGGAAAAAGCTCTTTTAGGATTAAAGGTTAAGGATCCTGATAATCCCTTTGAAGTTGTAAGATGTGTGCGCTCTTTTGATCCCTGTCTTGCCTGTGCGGTTCATCTTATAACTCCCAAGGGAAGAGAAATCTCCAGGTTTAGAATAAGCTAAATCAAGTTTGCTTAGGGAGGATAACCATGTTAGTTTCTGAGAGAAAACCCTGGGATGAAATACTGAACTGCCTGGCTCAAGATGAGAGTGTTTTCATTATAGCCTGTGGTGGGTGTTCTGAGGCATGCCAGACAGGAGGAGAGAAGGGGATTGATGAGTTAAGCGAGAAACTAATAGAAAATGGAAAAAAAATAGTCGGTTCTTTTGTAGTGGATTTTGCCTGTAATAAAGTTCTGGTAGCTCTTAAATTAAATAGATACATAGCTGAGCTTCAAAAAGCAGATTCGGTTTTAGTTAGCTCCTGTGGAATTGGAGTTCAGGCTGTTTCCAGTATGATAAATCTGCCGGTTCATCCTGCTGACAATACCATTTATATGGGAGGGTTCTCCGGAGTCTGGACAGGGGAGGAAAGATGTCTGCAGTGTGGGGATTGTAAATTAGATATAACCGGGGGTATATGTCCCTATGCGAACTGTCCCAAAAATCTTTTAAATGGGGCCTGTGGAGGATCAGATAAGGGAAAATGTGAAGTAGATCCTGAAAAGGATTGTGCCTGGGCAAGAATATATGAAAGGTTAAAGGAGATAGGTAAACTTGAGAACTTAAAAAAGATACAGTCTCCTCGTGACTGGAACCTGATGCAGCCTCCAGCAGTTAGAAAGAGGAGTATATTCTGGGCGCTTGAGTTTGAAGAAGAAAAAGAAAAAATGGTGAGGGAGTAAAATGAAGCTGAGTGATCTTTTTAAAAAAGGAAAATTCGTAATTACCTCTGAGATTGGGCCTCCAAAAGGAACAAATATACAGCCTCTTTTAGAGGAGGTAGAACTTTTAAGGGGAAAGGTTGATGCTATAAATGTTACCGATCTTCAATCCTCAGTTATGAGATTAGGATCGATGGCAGTTTGTAGGTTGCTGAAGGAAAGAAACTTTGAACCTGTATTTCAGATAACCTGTAGGGATAGAAATAGATTAGCTCTTCAGTCAGATTTAATCTCAGCTTATGTTCTTGGGATAAGAAATGTTTTGTGTCTCACGGGTGATTATATTACTCTGGGAGACCATCCTCAGGCAAAGCCGGTTTTTGATCTTGATTCGGTTAATTTACTTAAAGCGGCAAAAACCCTCATGGAAGGTAAAGATATGGTTGGTAATAAGTTAGATGGTGCACCTGATTTCTGTCTGGGAGCGGTAGTCAATCCAGGAGCCGATCCCCTTGAGCCTCAAATAATGAAGATGGAATTGAAAGTTGAGGCTGGAGCTGAGTTTTTTCAGACACAGGCCGTTTATGATCCTAAGAAGTTTGAGAATTTCATCAAGGCTACAGAGCATCTTAAGGTCCCCATAATGGTGGGGATAGTTCTTTTAAAATCAGCCGGTATGGCAAGATTTATGAATGCCAATGTTTCAGGTGTATTTGTTCCGGAGAACTTAATTAAAATAATGGCCAGTGCTTCCAAACAGGATCGTCCCAAAAAAAGCGTTGAGATAGCAGCTTCTTTAATAAAGCAGCTTAAGGGGATGTGCCAGGGAGTTCATATTATGCCCCTGGGATGGGACAGGTACGTGCCTGATGTTCTGGAAAAGGCAGGTCTTATTTAACCTTTACCTTGGGTGATGTTTCAACATCTGTGCCTGGACCATGTAAACAACATCTTCAGCGATATTTGTAGCATGGTCACATATTCTTTCAAGATGCCGGGCTACAAGCAGAAGTGGAATTGCCCTGGGAGCAACAGAGCCATTATTGGTAATGATCTGTATGATCTCCATATAGACGAGATCCCTTAGGTGATCGGCCTCATCATCGTGCCTACAGACCTCAATAGCAAGATCGGAGTTATGATTGATAAATGCCTCTAAACTTTGATGAACCATTTGCTCGGCAAGGGTGGCCAGTTTTGGTACATCAATTAAGGGTTTTAGCAAAGGTTTGTCTGCCAGCTCAAGGGTTCTTTCTGCAATATCAACGGCTAAGTCACCTATTCTCTCAAGGTCGGTGGTGATCATAAGAGCGGTAGCAATAAATCTTAAGTCTATGGCCATTGGTTGATACAAAGCAAGAAGGTTGATACAGGTTTCATCAATATCAATTTCCATTTTGTCTATTTTTTCATCTGAATTTATAATATCCCTGGCAAGTTCCGTATCTCTCTTTTTTAAAGATTCTACTGAGCGAGAAATGAGGTTTTCAACGGCATTCCCCATTTTAAGTATTTTTCTGTTTAACTCACCAAGTTCCCTATGAAAGTGCCTTTTTTCCAAATTTTACCCTCCCTTTAATTAACAAATAATTAACCAAATCTTCCGGTTATATAATCTTCAGTTTTTTTGTTTTCTGGATTTGTAAATAACTTAGCTGTTGGTTGAAACTCGATAAGCTCCCCCATCAAAAGAAAAGCTGTATAGTCTGAGATACGAGCTGCCTGTTGCATATTGTGAGTGACAATTACAATGGTGTATTTTTCCTTGAGTTTCTGTATTAATTCCTCTATTTTATTGGTAGCAGTTGGATCAAGGGCTGAAGCTGGCTCATCCATAAGTACTACTTCCGGCTGAATGGCTAAAGCCCTTGCTATACATAATCTCTGTTGTTGACCTCCGGATAATCCCATAGCGCTTTTATCCAGTCTATCTTTTACCTCGTCCCATAGTGCGGCATCTCTTAGGCTTTGTTCCACTCTTTCTTGAAGTTTTTTCTTGTTTTTCTCACCGTGAATCCTCAGACCATAGGCCACATTTTCAAAGATAGATTTAGGGAAGGGATTAGATTTTTGAAACACCATACCTACCCTTTTGCGTAAGGAAACAACATCCATTTTATTACCATAAATATTCTCTCCGTCAAGTAAAACTTTCCCTTCAATACGTGTATCCTCAATTAAATCGTTCATTCTATTAAGACATCGAAGAAAGGTTGATTTGCCACATCCTGAGGGACCAATTATTGCAGTAACTTTATTTTCTTCTATTTGCATATTTATGTTCTTTAAAACGTGATTTTTCCCAAACCACAGATTTAAATTATAAGTTGCAATTTTTACCTTTTTCATCCCCGCTTAACCTCTTCTCTTTCTACGCAGATAGTATCTTATAAATATAGCTACACTGTTTAAAGATAAAACAAGAAGTATAAGAACGAGTGCTGTCCCATAGGCAAGGGGTCTTACCTTTTCAATAGCAGGATGCTGGGTGGCAAGGATATAAAGATGATAGGGTAGGGCCATGAACTGGCTGAAAATAGAGCCGGGAAGATGGGGTAAGAAGAAGGCAACACCTGTAAATAAGATAGGTGCTGTTTCTCCTGCTGCTCTTGCCAGACCTAATATTGTTCCGGTGAGAATTCCCGGAAGAGCATAGGGCAATACATTTGTTCTTATAGCCTGCCACTTGGTAGCCCCCAGGGCAAGGGCTCCTTCTCTGTAAGAGTTAGGCACAGATCTTAGCGCTTCCTCACTGGCAGTAATGGTCCAGGGAAGGGTTAAAAGACCAAGAGTGAGACCAGATGACAGGATACAGGTTCCAAATTTAAACATCTGAACAAAAAGGACCACCCCAAAAAGACCATAGACAATGGAAGGAACTCCAGCTAAATTTCTTATACTAACTCGGATAATCCGGGTTAGTATACCCTTTTTTGCATACTCATTTAAGTAAATAGCAGCACAGATTCCCAGAGGTACGGAGAAAAGAACCGTGATCAAACTTACATAGAGAGTTCCAACTATTGCTGGAAAAATTCCACCTTTTGTCATTCCAGCTTTTGGGGGTTGTGTGAGAAATTCCCAGCTTATCACACTTATTCCTTTGGACGAAATATCGTATAAAATGACACCCAGAATGAAAAGAACCACCACCGTTGCAAGGCCAAGAATAGTAAACCCTAATTTTTCTTTTATTTTTTTCATGTTCCCAGTTTTTCCTGATGTTTGTGCAGAACAATATCCGAGGTTAAATTAACAGCAAAAGTGATACAGAAAAGAACAAGGCCAATTACAAAAAGAGCGTAGTAGTGAGTCGTGTTGTAGGGAACTTCACCTAACTCAATTGCTATTGTTGCAGTCATTGTTCTTACAGAATCAAGAAAGCTATGTGGCATCGCGGGAGCATTACCTGTAGCCATAAGGACGGTCATTGTTTCTCCCACTGCCCTTCCCACACCCAGCATTATTGCAGCTATTATCCCGGAAGAAGATGCCGGAATAACAACTTTCCACAGGGTTTGCCATCTGGTTGCTCCAAGAGCAAGAGATGCCATCTTATACTCTTCGGGAACTGAAGTTATTGCATCCTCTGATATAGAGATTATTGTGGGTAGAGACATTATGGCAAGAAGAATGGAACCATTTATGGCATTTAGCCCATTGGGAAGATTAAAAATCTTTGCTATTGCTGGACCTACCAGAACTATTCCAAGGAATCCTACTACCACTGAAGGAATTCCAGCCAGGACCTCTATAATTGGTTTTACTATTTCTCTTACCATGGGGGTAGCTACCTCTGCAAGGTAAGCAGCACAGCTAATTCCAAGGGGAACTGATATAAGCATAGCCCCACCGGTAACCATTAGGGTACTTACTATTAAGGAAAGAATGCCGTAGGTAGGTTTAGTATAAGATGTTGGATTCCATCTTGCACTGGTAAAAAACTCCAGGATCCCTATTTTTCTGAAAGCAGGGACAGAATTATATAAAAGCAGGAAGAATATTCCCAATAAAAATATAGTGGAAAGTACGCCGGTGAAGGTAAAAAAATATTTTATTAACCTTTCCTTATTTGCCATATTTATTAGGTTATTTCTTTAGAAGCCCAGGTTTTGTCTGTTTAACTTTCTGTACTCTACATTTACGGGATAAAAACCTTGCTCAATTACAATTTTTTGTCCTTCTTTGCTGAGTTCAAATCTGACAAATTCAAGTACTTTCCCCTTAGGACATCCATTTGAGTACTGATAAAGAGGACGAGCTATAGGGTATACTCCTTTTTCTACATTCTCAAAATTGAGAGGAGAAACTCCAGGAGAATGTTCATCTTTTGCAATTTTAAGCACCTTTATCCCTTTGGCAAGCTTTTCTCCTTCCAGCACATATCCCACCCCCACATATCCTATTCCGGCTACATCTCTTTTTATTGACTCAACTATCTGAGCATTCCCGTTCATCCTTTTCATTCTATCAGAGTAATCTGCTTTAACGATATGATTCCTGAAATAAATGAAGGTTCCCGAGTTACTCTGTCTGCCGTAAAGGGATATTGGAATATTTTCTCCACCAACTTCTCTCCAGTTTTTTATCTTGCCGGAAAATATTTGACTTATCTGTTTTAAAGTTAATTTGTTAACAGGATTTTTAGCATTGACAATAACTGATATACCATCCATGGCAATTACCCATTTTACTGGATTTACGCCATTTTTTATAGCTCTTTTAATTTCCTCTGGCGTCATTTCTCTTGATAGGTTAGCAATATCAGTTTTTTTGTTTATAAGTGCAGCAATTCCTGTTCCTGATCCTCCTCCAGTTACAGCAATATAAACTTCGGGATGATGTTCCATATAAACCTCTGCTAATCTCTGGACTAAATTAACCTCGGTATCGGATCCTTTAATCTGGATAAAAGGTCCCCTGGCAAATGAACAACACGAGTAAAAGCCCGCAATTCCAATCAATATAGAAAATGCAGTTAACCACCGCAGTATTTTTTTTATCATTCGTTACCTCTCTTTCATATATATTTCCTCATAAGCTCTCCATATCTGATTAAAAGTGTTTTTCTTAAAAAAAGTATCCAGGATTTGAGCAAAAGGAAAATCGGGATTAGAAGATGGACTATATTCTTTTTCTGTATCGATGATCTTTATTTTTTCCTCGGGTATATTTTTTTCTCTTAGCTGCTGTACATACCTTTGCAAGGTAAATATTTTATCCATTTGAGTGTAGTACCAGTTAAGGTACCTCCATGCCATATTCTTAAGACTCTCGTTTTTTGTGGAAGAGGATAAAAGTTTAACAAAATCGATTTGATATGTTCCTATAAGGGGTAGTTTGAGAATCCTGGAAACTATGATGCTTACTATCCCCATAGGACCGGGTGTTAAAGTATGGATAAGGGTAAATTCCTCCTGTTCACAGTAAAGGAGAATATCAAGTAGAGAAGGTATGTGAAAGTTAATCGCTGGATAAAGAGGAAAGGGAAAATCCACCATGGAGTGAAAAGTTTTTATCCCATTTGAAGAGAAAATTTTTCTTTTATCGCAGCACAGAATTTTTAATTTTTCTCCGTTAAGAGATGAGTTTATCTTTGAGATAAAGGAGGACAAAAAATTTTTCTCATTTTCAATAAAGTCAGTAAAAATGGCAACCTTTAAAGATTCTCCCTGGCCAAGGTAGCCAAGTTTTACTTTTTTGGTTATATCTCTATCTTTATTTTGGTAGGCAAGTCCGAAAAAATAAGGGAATAAAGCTGTAGATAAAGGGATATTTTTGTTTATCTTGTCTATTGCTCTTAAGGTATGTAAAAATGGCATTTTTTTTGAGAATTTTTTAATAAAATAAGAGATAAAAAATCTTCTGGGGAAAATTGAAACTTTACCCTGGCCATTTCTTAATAACACTTTTTCGAGTATCTTTCCCTTTCTCTCATCATTTATCAGTTTATCGAGGAATTTTAATATTCTCCCCCTTTTTCTTAATTTATATTTATAGAACTTATATCCTGTGGCATAAATACTGTGCCCAATAGTAAAGCAAGTTCCACTTTTTCCCTCGGCCCTACATTTACCATCCTTAATTGATTTTAAAAAATCCTTCAATCCCGGTCCTTCTCCTGCAGTGTAGGTTTGCCCGATATATAGTCCACCGTGATCATCTGATCCTCCCACCATTGACTTTTTCCAGGGAGTTTCAGATTCTGGTAGGATTCCGTATTGATCAATTAGCCTTTCTATTCTTTCTCTGGAAAGGTTTTTAAGTATTTGTTCCACAAGATTATTATCTTTTTCTTTCTGGATTCCATTTTTAACTTCAAAAACATCAAATAGCAAAAGCATCTTTTCCCAGTGTTCCTGTTTAAGTTTCCCATTAACAGAGGAAAAAGGATGGGCTACAAAGTGGATTATACTTTGAGAATTAAGGTAATCTCTGAGCTCATATACGTTATTTCTCAATAACTGTATTTCTCTGTGCTGTTTTTCATTTATATTTAATGTGATAAGATGGATTTCACATCCGTCTTCCGGGAATTTAGTCGTTACCTCTTCACTGATAAAAACGTCATCAAAATGGGAAATTTTGAGAGCACCCTGAATTGAGTTATGGTCAGTTATTGTAATAAAATCCATCCCTCTTTTCTTTGCTATCCTGTATACTTCTTCTGGAGGGGTATAGGACTCTGAATGAGTTATCCTCTTTAATGCCCCTCCCTCTATTTTTGAATATTCTGAATGGACATGCAGGTCTGCCTTATACAGTTTCATTTTACCGTTATATCCCGATCAAATCTTTGCAAACTTGGACCTAACCTGGAAGATGAGGCTGATATCAGGTATTTTAAAATAAAGGACTTTCCTGCATTCTCATCTCATCTTGAACCATTGGACGGAGTATTCTTTCTTTCATTTTTGAGCATGTTTTTCTATAATAAAGGTTAAAGGCAAAAAGGAGCAATGTGTATTTCCATCTTCCACCTGAAAATACACCTGATAGTCTTTTAAAAATTGAAGGCAGGGAAAAGGTTTTGACGTAGGCCCAGGCCATTCCAGCATCAAGCTGAGCTGGACTCATTTTTTTTGGTTTAAATACAACATGCCCACAATCATAGTTAGACCAATCCCGGTCAATAATTCTTCCCTCAGCTTCAACTTCCTGATGAAATCTTGTCCCGGGTAGAGGAGTGAGTATGGAAAACTGAGCGCTGTCTAATTTTGTCTTTAAAATAAAATCAACGGTTCTTTTAAAAATATCCTCACCATGATCATCCATCCCAAATATAAATGCCCCATGTAAAAATATCCCGTATTTGTGGAATCTTTTTATTGCCTCCTTATAAAAATCAACCTTATTTTGGGATTTACCAACCTCCTTAAGAGCACCTTTTGATATACTTTCAAATCCAACGAAAAGCGCCTTACATCCACTTTCACCTGCCAGTTTTAGAAGTTCTTCATCATAGGCAGCATTAACTGAAGCCTGACTCATCCAGATTATCTTCAGTGGGATAAGAGCTTTAAAAAGTTGTTTGGCATATTTTTTATTCCCCATAATATTATCATCTAAAAATACAAATAATCTTTCCTTCAATCCTTTCCCTTTGTGAGCTTTAATAAAATCTACCACTTTTTCCACAGGACGTGATCTTATTCTCCTTCCAAAAAGCTGAGTTACTGAACAAAAAGAACAGTTATAAGGACAACCTCTTGTAAGATGGAGTACTTTATCCACTATATATTTATCTTTTTTCAGTATGTCCCATCTGGGAAAGGGAATTTTTGAGAGGTCTGGTAGTTTTTCATTCTTATAGATTTTTTTAAGATTTTCTCTGCCTCCTTTAATGAAATCATCCATTAACCTCTCCCATGCTCCTTCAGCCTCCCCGATTACAACTGCATCAGCGTACCGCAAACCTTCCTGAGGCAGAGCAGAGACATGTGGGCCACCCAGGACGACAGGAATTCCTCTTTTTCTGAATTCCTGAGCAATCTCATAGGCCCTTGGGGCAGCAGAGGTCATTGTTGTTATTCCTACAAGATCAACTTTTTTGTTAAAATCTATGGGCTCGATATTCTCATCTGTAAGACTGATTTTAACCTCAGGGGGAGTTACTGCAGCCACATTTAACAGTCCCAAAGGGGGGATCTTAAATATTTTTTCTCTTCTTGCTCTTTTTACCACAGTTTTGCCAGTCCAGGTAGGAGCAATTAACTCTATTTTCACTTTTTATCTCCTGTCAAAAATTAACTTATCAAATTATATAATTAAAAGGGGGGCTTGTCAATTTGACATTTTTAATTAATTTGTTAATGTATGAGCCAAAATTTAGATTAAAAGGAGGAGGTAGAATGGCTATCATAGAAGTCTGGATAGATGAGGATGCCTGTACAGGCTGTGGGCTTTGCGAGGATACCTGCCCCGATGTTTTTGAGGTGGATGATGTGGCAAGGGTGAAAGAAGATGCGGATTTTAACGAGTTCGAGGAGGAAATAAAGGAAGCTGCAGAGGAATGTCCGGGTGAAGCCATTCAGTATGAAGAAGAGTAAAGGAGGGTAAATTAATGCGATGGGGATTTGAAGAAGAAAAATTAGACCAACAAAAAATTGATTATTTAAAGGATCTTTCTAAAATAGCACGGGGTGACATACTGAAGATGACAACAGTGGCTAACTCCGGTCACCCCGGAGGATCTATGTCTTCTATAGATATTTATCTTACCCTATGGTCCTGTGCCAGAGTGTGGCCAGATGATCCCTATAATCCTGACAGGGATAGAATAGTTGTAAGTCATGGACATACATCTCCGGGAGTTTATGCAACTCTCGGTCGTCTTGGTTTCTTTGATGTAGATAGCGCAATTGCTCATTTCCGTAGAGCTGGAAGTATGTTTGAGGGTCATATAGAAAGGGATATTCCTGGAGTTGAGTGGAGTACCGGGAATCTGGGTCAGGGATTATCCGCAGGTTGTGGTTTTGCTCTGGCTGCGAGATTATTGGAAAAAAAATTCCATACTTTTGTGGTAATGAGCGATGGGGAACAATCTAAAGGTCAGGTAGAGGAGGCAAGAAGGTTTGCCAAAAAGTACAAACTGAGTAATTTAACCGTGATTATTGATTATAATTTACTTCAGTTATCCGGACCCCTGGATGAGATTATGCCTCAAAATATAAAGGAGGATTATCTATCTGAAGAATGGGAGGTTCTGGAAATAGATGGACATGATCATCAGGCAATTTATCAAGCACTGAGAAAGGCAGTTAAAAATGACAACTCCCCTGTGGTTATTCTTGCACGAACTGTGATGGGTAAGGGTGTTTCCTTTATGGAGGATAGGTATCAGTACCATGGTAAACCATTGAAAGTCGAGGAGTGCAAAAGAGCACTTGAGGAGCTTGGCTTAGAGGATGATCTTGATAAATATTTTAATTTAAGAAATTCCACTCCTCCTCCCAGATCTGCCATACAGCGTCCAGAGGATAAGGTGGATTTGATTACTGGAAATCCTGTAAACTACGGGAAAGAAGAGAAAGTAGCCAATAGAAATGCTTTTGGAAAAGCCTTGCAGGATATTGGTAGCCTTAATAAGGGTGAAAAAGGGAAAACTCCTATTGCTGTTTTTGACTGCGACCTTCTGGGTTCAGTTAAAACAGATGGATTTGCAAAGGCCTGTCCGGAATGGTTTTTTGAGGGAGGAATTCAGGAGCATAATACCGCTACTATTGCCGGAGCTCTTTCCACTCAGGGAGTGGTTGTCTTTTTTTCCGATTTTGGTGTATTTGGGGTGGATGAGACTTACAATCAGCACAGACTTAATGACATAAACCATACCAATTTAAAACTTGTCTGTACACATAATGGAATAGATGTGGGACAGGATGGAAAAACACACCAGTGTATTGACTACGCTGGAGTAATTAACAATTTATACGGCTACAGGATAATAGTACCTGCTGATGCCAATCAAACTGACAGAGTTATAAGGTACATCAGTGTAAATCCTGGTAATTTTTTTGTGGGAGTTGGTCGTTCCAGCCTGCCGATTATTCTTTCTGAGAAGGGAGATCCCATATTTGGAGAAGGATATGAGTTTACCTATGGTAAGGCTGATCTTATAAGGGAAGGCGATCAGGCAACGATTATCTCTGCGGGGAGTTTCCTTTATAGAGCTATTCAGGCCTGGGAAATCCTTAAAGAAAGAGGCTACAGTGTAAGGGTATTAAATATAAGCTGCTGGAGCGATCTTGATTCTGAGGCCATTAAACAGGCAGCAGAAACCGGGATAGTAGTGACCTATGAGGATCATAATGTAAGAACAGGACTTGGAACTATAGTGGGGAGTTTTCTTATGGAGAACTCTTTATTCCCCCGTTTTCGAAAATTGGGTATTAAAAGATACGCAGGTTCAGGTTTGCCGGACGAGCTTTTAAAAATGGAAGGACTGGATGTTGATAGCCTGGTAAATACGGTAATAGAGCTTATTGAAAAAGGTTAGCTGCTAATATCTCGTCTATCTGGTGTATTTGGTTGATTTGGTGTATTTGGTTGATTTGGTTTATTTGGTTACTTTAGTTTGTTTAGTCTGTTTGGTCTAATTTGTTTAAAGTAATGTTGAACGTAGGACCTTGAACATAGAACGCATCTACGCATCCGGCGGGCAGCAAGGTATAAGGGTTTTTCAGGAAACTGGAATGAGACAGATAGAAAGGGGAGGCTTTAGCTTCTCCTTTCTATTTAGCTGAGAGTTTTTAACCAATCAGCTGCCATATAGGAGCTTCTGACAAAGGGAGAAGAGGCGACATATTTAAACCCCATTGAATAGGCAATTTCCCTGTACTTCTTAAAGATATCCGGATGAACAAACTCCTTAACTTCCAGATGAGAGGGAGAAGGTCTTAAATACTGGCCTATGGTCAGTATGTCGCATTTAGCTTCTCTTAAATCTTTCATTACTTGGACCACCTCATCAAATGACTCTCCTAACCCTACCATCAGGCCTGATTTAGTATAAATTGCAGGATCAATACTTTTACATCTTTTTAGAAGTTCAACAGATCTTTTGTAGTCTGCCTGAGGTCTTACTTTGGTATAAAGCCGGGGGATAGTTTCGAGGTTATGATTTACCACGAATGGCCCTGCCTCTACAACTTTCTTCAGAGGGGAAAGAAGGCCTTTAAAATCTGGTATCAACACCTCTATATAGGTTTTTCCCCCGCATAGTTTTTTAATCCAGTTAATTACCTTAACGAACTGGTCTGCTCCTCCATCAGGTAAGTCATCCCTTGTTACCGATGTCACAACTACATAGCTGAGTCCAAGTCTGGCGACAGCTCTTGCCACATTTTCCGGCTCATCTGGATCTGGAGGGACAGGGCTACCTTTTTTCACCGCACAGAAACGGCAGTTTCTTGTACAGTAATCTCCAAGGATCATAAAAGCAGCAGTTCCTCGAGAAAAACATTCCCCTATATTCGGACATTTTGCCTCCTGACATACGGTATGCAGTGAGAAAGAGCTTATTAAATTCTCCATTTTTTCTATCATTCCCGGTGGAGGCATTTTTTTGGTAAGCCAGGGAGGAAGTCTCATTTTATTCTCCGTTTGATAACAGGGTATATAATTTTAGATGTTTTTCTTCTCTTGTCAAAGTGTCCTTTTCCAGTTTCGAAAAAAATC
>JAGGTG010000015.1 GCA_021163905.1 Candidatus Aerophobota bacterium | reverse complement strand
GAGGGGGAAAATACTTTCCCCCTCAACGCTTCGCTTCGCTCGCTGCTCCCCCTAAAGGGCAAAGCAGACGGCCTCGCCAAACTTCTGGGTTCACCTCTTACTTTTCTGCAGCTCGGCCTCCGAGGTTTGGCTGTGCTGTACTTTAGTGAAGAGCTAACTTATCTGCTCGCCAAAAAGAGGCTTCCTTAGGGATACCCAGAGAGCCTTTTAGAGGAATATTTGTGGGAAAAACTGTCCCAATTTCAGAGAAAATTTAATTTGACAGGTTGTGTAGATGTGTTAGAATACAGCGTACTATCAATAAACATTGTAGAGAAAAGATAGGAGGAGAAAGATGGACGAGAAAAGGGTAGGTAGGCTAAAAAAGGTAGGTATTGTTTTTTTGCTGGCAATATTTTGCCTTGGCCTTACAGGTATCCTGTTTGCAGTTGAGGGGAAAAAGCCTTATAAGGTTGGGGCAATATTTGCCATTACCGGTCCAGCTTCCTGGTTAGGCGAGCCAGAGAGAAATACCGTTCTTATGATTGAAGAACAGATTAATATAGGCGGAGGAATTAATGGACACCCTCTTCAGGTGATAGTAGAGGATACTGTCGGGGATGAGGCTAAAGCTGTAAATGCTGTAAAAAAACTAATTTATCGGGATAATGTTCTTGCTATAATTGGTCCATCTCGTAGTGGAACAACGATGGCAGTGATTCCTATTGTACAAAAGGCAAGGGTTCCTTTAATTTCCTGTGCTGCAGCTGAGAGTATAGTAAAACCGCTTAAAAAATGGGTATTTAAGACTCCTCAGAAAGATAGTGATGCTGTACGTAAAATTTATGAGTATATGAAGAAAAAGGGTATATCTAAGATAGCCATCATAACAGGAACAACCGGTTTTGGGGATCAGGGTAGAAAGCAGTTAAAGAGACTTGCTCCTGAATATGGAATTACTATAGTAGCAGATGAAACATATGGGCCAAAGGATACGGATATGACTGCTCAGCTTACCAGGATAAGGGCAACTGATGTTCAGGCTATAGTGAACTGGTCTATAGTGCCTGCTCAGGCTATAGTTGCTAAAAATGCACGTCAACTTGGAATGAAGATACCCATTTTCCAGAGTCATGGATTTGGTAATATAAAGTATGTCGAGGCAGCTGGTAAAGCAGCAGAGGGTATAATTTTCCCTGCAGGTAGACTTTTAGCTGTTTCTACTCTGCCGGATAGTAATCCACAAAAAGAAGTGCTTGTGCGTTACAAATGGGAATATGAGACAAGATTTGGTGAGGAGGTAAGTACCTTTGGTGGTCATGCCTGGGATGGCCTCTGGTTGGTTATAAAGGCTCTAAGAAAAGCAGGTCCTGACAGGAAAGCGATAAGAGATTATATTGAAAATGTGAAAGGTTTTGTTGGAACAGGAGGTATATTTAATTTCTCGCCTCAGGATCATAATGGCCTCACAAAAGAAGCTTTTGAAATGCTTACCGTAAAAGGAGGAAAATTTGTAGTATTGGGGGGAACTGATTTTTAAATAGCGTTTGGATAATTCTTGATGAGCATCTCCAGTCAACTACTTCAGTATATATTTACAGGGATTGCTATTGGTAGTATATACGGTATGGTCGCCCTGGGCTTTAATATAATTTACAATGCAACTGGAATTATAAACTTAGCCCAGGGCGAGTTTGTTATGTTGGGGGGTATGATTATGATCTCCCTTACCAATGTATTGAAGCTTCCAATGGTGTTAGGTTTTTTTATATCTGTGGGTATAGTAACCCTGATAGGGGCTGGTTTTGAAAGAGGTGCCATTCATCCCTTAAAAAACCCTTCTGTTTTAACTCTCATTATTATTACAATTGCCGGATCTATTCTCTTTAAGGGAGGAGCTATGTTTATCTGGGGAAAGCAAACCTATAGCCTGCCCCCCTTTTCTTCTGGGAGTTCTGTTCGGATTATGGGGGCTTATCTTTCCCCTCAGACTTTATGGATACTCGGGATTATGGTTGCTGTTATGGCAGCTCTTGTATTTTTCTTTAATTTTACGATTATCGGTAAAGCCATGAAGGCCTGTGCAGTTAATAAAACCGCAGCAGCTCTTGTTGGTATAAATGTAAAATTAATGGTTCTTTTCTCTTTTGCTCTCAGTGCTGCAATTGGAGCGGTTGCGGGTATAATAATTACTCCTGTTGCACTTATGGATTATGATCGGGGAACAATGCTGGCAATAAAAGGATTTGCCGCAGCTGTTCTTGGAGGTCTGGGCAGTAATATTGGGGCAGTTATAGCTGGTTTTATTATAGGGCTTATAGAGTCTGTTAGTGCGGGATTTATCTCTTCAGGGTATAAAGATGCTATTGCACTTTTAGTTTTACTTTTAGTTTTATTTTTAAAACCAAGTGGAATTATGGGCAGCCTTGAAGGGAAAAAATTTAAAAAATAGTTAAAATCTAAAAGGTATACCCGTGGGGAAAAAAAATCTGTATTCCCTTGCAGCATTAGCTGGTGTTGTTCTTATACTTCCCCCGATAATCGGTAATCCTTACTATATAGGGGTCTTGGTTTTTGTCGGAATTTACAGTTTGATAACAATAGGTCTTAGTCTGCTTATAGGTTATGCAGGTCAAATATCTCTGGGGCATGCTGCCTTTTTTGGTCTTGGGGCTTATACTTCGGGAATTCTTTCAACCCGATTTGGTCTTTCACCCTGGTTGGGTGTGGTTGCTGCTGTTTTTTTAACCTGCGGGGTTGCCTTTATTATTGGATTTCCTGTCTTAAAACTCAAGGGTCACTATCTGGCCATGGCTACTCTTGCATTTGGAGAGATAATTTACATAGTTTTCAATCAATGGGCTGAGTACACGGGAG
This sequence comes from Candidatus Aerophobota bacterium, assembly GCA_021163905.1. Classification (GTDB taxonomy): domain Bacteria; phylum Aerophobota; class Aerophobia; order Aerophobales; family B3-G15; genus JAGGTG01. The sequence continues at coordinate 12,135 of JAGGTG010000015.1, read as the reverse complement.
GTCCCTCGGGATTTGGTGGAATTCCTAACTTTTCCCTGGGAAGTATTTCTCTTGAATCAGATACAGGTTATTATTATTTTGTATGGGGGATTGTTCTTTTAATAATTTTCCTGTCCCTTAATCTTATCCATTCCAGAGTGGGTAGAGCTTTGCGTGCAATTAATGAGGGTGAACTGGCAGCAGCTTGTATGGGAGTTGACATCTCCAGATACAAATTAAAGATCTTTGTATTAAGTGCATTTTTTGCAGGATTAGCTGGAAGTCTTTATGCCCATTTTGTTACTTTTATCTCTCCTGGAACATTTAGTGTGATGTTTTCTATAGTTTTACTCACTATGGTGGCTATAGGAGGAATTGCAAATATATGGGGAGCAATTATGGGAGCTGCACTTCTAACCGTTCTTCCAGAGTATTTAAGGGTTTTTCGAGATTATGATATTTTAATATACGGATCTGTACTTTTGTTTATAATGATTTTTTTACCCGATGGCCTCTTGATAGGAATATTTCACTTATTTAGAAGAAAAGAAAATCTTCCGTGATTCTTCTATTAAGCAAGTCCTTTATTTATTGTAACGGCAAAATGGCTGAAATATTAAAAGTTAAGGAGTTACGAAAAGAATTTGGAGGGATTGTGGCTTTACAGGGAGTTAGTTTTTCACTGGAGTCAAAACATATTAAGGCCATAATTGGTCCAAATGGTGCAGGGAAAACCACTATTTTTAATATAATCTCTGGAGTTTACTCACCAACCGGGGGAAGGATCTGGTTTAAGGGAGAACGTATCGACAGTTTAAAATCTCATCTTCTCGCTAAAAGAGGGATCTCTCGTACATTTCAGAATGTACAGATATTTGGTAACATGAGTGTGGTTGAAAACGTGATGGTTGGCTGTCATCCCTGGAGTAGATCGGAGTTTCTGGCCTGTATTTTCAGGTCCAAGAGGGCGAAAGTAGAAGAGAAAAGGATCTATTCCCGAGCTATGCAATTACTTGAATTTGTCGGGCTCCAGGATAAAGCAAACACACCCGCCTCCAACCTTACCTTCCATCAGCAAAGATTGGTGGAAATTGCAAGAGCTCTTGCTACTGGCCCGGAGCTTATTTTACTTGATGAGCCTGTCGCTGGACTTAATACAAAAGAAACAAGACAGATGGGGGAGCTTATATGCAGGATAAGGGATATGGGAATTTCTATTCTTCTTGTAGAACACGATATGGATCTTGTAATGGAAATTTCTCACGAAATAGTGGTTTTAAATTCAGGTAAGGTAATAGCTGAAGGTTCTCCTCGTGAGATTCAAAATAATGAGAAAGTTATAGCCGCTTACTTAGGGGAGGAAGAAGGGTTTGCTAAAAGTGAGAAATCTTAAGAGTTTCTATGGGTATCTTCAGGCTTTAAGGGGAGTTTCTATCCATGTGGAGGAAGGAGAGATTGTTGCTTTAATAGGGGCAAATGGGGCAGGTAAGACAACTTTACTTAACTCAATTGCTGGGATTATATCCTCTAAAAAAGGACAGATATTGTTTAAGGATAAAGATATAACTCACTTTCCTCCTCAGCAGATAGTTAAGCAGGGTATAAGTCTGGTACCCGAGGGAAGACAGCTTTTCACGCCTCTTTCTGTAATGGATAATTTAATTTTAGGGGCCTATCAAAGATATAAGAGAAAGAATAAAGATAATATAGAGGCTGATCTTGATAGAGTATTTCACTTTTTTCCTATTTTAAAAGAAAGAAGAAAACAGCTCGCTGGAACTTTATCCGGAGGGGAACAACAAATGCTGGCGATTGCCCGTGCTCTTATGTCAAAACCCAAGCTTTTGCTTCTGGATGAACCTTCTATGGGACTTGCTCCTAAAGTGGTTAAGGAGATCTTTAGAATAATTTTAGAATTACAAAAGGAAGGCACAACTATTTTTCTTGTTGAACAAAATGCTAAAATGGCATTGGGAATTGCCAATAGAGGATATGTGATTGAAACAGGAAGGATAGTTATTCAGGGAAGCTCTCAGGAGCTTTTAGGGAATAAGGAGATAAGAAGAGCCTATCTTGGTAGAGGTTATAAGAAAGTATGGGAATAAATGAGAGGTGTTGAAAATGGTTCTGTGGAACCAACAGGTTGAAAATATTACCAGGGAAGAAATAGAACAGCTTCAGTTGGAAAGATTGCAGGCTACAGTTAACCGTGTTTATAGAAGTGTAGCTTTTTATAGAGAGATATTTGATGAAAAAGGAATAGTTCCAGAAGACATTGATTCCCTTTCTAAATTATCTATTCTTCCATTTACCAGTAAAAAGACCCTCATAGAAAACTACCCCTATGGAATGTTTGCTGTTCCTTTAAGAGAAGTGGTCAGGCTTCAGTGTACCTCTGGACCGGAAGGACAGCCTATTGTGATTGGTTATACCAGGAATGATATTAACCACTGGACTGATATAAGCGCCAGGATACTTGCAGCAGGTGGAATTGACAGGGAAGATATTGTCCAGATATGTCTTGATTATGGGCTTTTTGGTGGAGGAATTGGATTTCATTACGGGGCAGAGCTTATTGGAGCCTCGGTTATCCCGGGTCCTGATCTTGACCCTGTAAGACAGCTTTTAATTATGCGGGATTATCGAACTACAGCTCTAATTTCTACTCCCAGTTTTGCATTAAAATTAATTGCGGCCATTAAAGAAAAAGGAATATCTCTTGCAAATCTGAATCTTAAAATTGGCATTTTAACAGGAGAGCCTCTTTCAGAATCCACAAGATCCAGGATAGAGGAAGAGCTTAGGATTAAAGTGATTAGCAGCTATGGTCCCTCAGAGATCCCCGGTCCAAAAGTAGCAACGGAATGCGAGAAAAGATCCGGTCTTCATATATTTGAGGATCAGTTTATTCCTGAAATAATTGATCCACGTACCGGTGAGGTATTACCGTTTGGTGAGGAGGGAGAGTTGGTATTAACAACTATCACCAAAGAGGCCTTTCCTCTTATAAGGTATCGTACAGGCGATTTAACCTTTCTTGATCAATCTCCCTGTTCCTGTGGACGCAGTTTAATTAGAATGCACGGGGTAACCGGGCGCACCGATGATATGGTGATAGTAAATGGAGTGGGTTTTTTTCCTACCCAGATAAATCGTATTTTAGCTCAAGTTGAAGGAGCAGAGCCTCATTTTCGTCTTATAATTGATCGGGAAGGAACCAGAGATGTGGTTAATATTATGGTGGAAGTATCAGAGAGTATTTTCTTTGATGAGATGAAGAAACTCCAGCAGTTAAAAGTTCAAATAGAGGAGAAAATATATCAAGTTCTGGGAATAAAGGTCAATGTTAAATTAGTAGAAAAAGACTCTTTATCTGAGGTTGAACCAAAAAAAGTTGTGGTTGATCGTCGATTAAAATGAAAAAAACGTTTATCTCTTTTGATCTTGATGGTACTATAGTTAAACCGGATTATAATGAGTTCATATGGTTTAAGGAGATACCGGAGTTGTATGCAAAAAAATACGGTTTGGATTTTGAAAAAGCAAGGGAAAAAGTAATCAAGGAGTATGAAAAGGTGGGCGATAATGATGTGAGATGGTATAGTCTGGACTATTGGCTAAAGCACTTCGGTTTTGGTGTTGGTAAGAAGGAAATTCTGGAAAAATATGCTCCCTTTGTTGAACTATATCCTGAGGTTATATCTGTTCTGGAGAAATTAAAAAGAAATTACATCCTCGTTATTTCCTCTGCCATGGGTAGAGAGTTTATTAATGTAAAATTAAGAAAAGAAAAAATTTTTAAATATTTCAACAAAGTATTCTCAGCTATTTCTGATTTTGGTATGATTAAAAAGGAGGTAGCCTTCTACCGGAAAGTATGCCAGAGCTTGGATATTTCTCCTTCCCAGCTTATCCACGTAGGAGATAACTACGAGGCAGATTATTTAGTTCCACGAAACATTGGTATAAGATCTTTTTATTTGAATCGTACTGGCTATAGGTTATCTAACAATGATGATAGTGTAGTTAGCGATCTTAAAGAATTTGTCTATAAAATAAACAACACCTCTTAAATTTTATCTAATAGCCAGAATAATAGCTATCATCTTATAGTCCTTTTAAGCCCACCAGATCTCTGCTGGTTTTTCTTTTATCATTACTTCCTTCAGAAAAGAAACAGCTTTTTCCAGTCCTTCACGGGGAGACATAAGAGAATCCTCATGTTCAATACTTAAAACATAATCATAGCCTACCACTCTTAATGCACTTAAGAAGTCTTTCCAGAAATCGTACCCATGTCCATAACCAACTGTTCTAAATATCCAGGACCTTTCAGCTTCTTTTGAGTAAGATTTTGTATCAAGGACTCCGTTTACAGTTGAATTTAAATTATTTATTTTCGTATCCTTGGCATGAACATGGTAAATAGCACTGCCTAATTTATAAACCGCAGCTACAGGATCTATCCCCTGCCAGAAAAGATGACTTGGATCAAAATTTGCTCCAATTGCATCACCTGCGGCATCTCTTAGCTTAAGCAGAGTTTCAGTATTGTAAACGGAAAATCCTGGATGCATTTCAAGACAAATTTTAACACCATGATCACTGGCAAATTTTGCCTGTTCTTTCCAGTAGGGTATTATTTTCTTTTCCCATTGCCAGTTTAGTATATCTGTGAAGTAATTAGGCCAGGGACAGGTTACCCAGTTAGGGGTTTTATCATCTTCTGATCCTCCAGGACAGCCAGAAAAAGTTATAACTCTATCTACACCTAATTTTTCAGCTAAAAGGACTGTTTTTTGAAAAGCTTCATGGTGAATTTTAGAGATCGAAGGATCAGGATGAAGGGGATTACCATGGCAGCTCAATCCACTTATAATAAGGTTTCTTTTTTCAATAGATGTTCTGAACTTATCAAGGGCATTTTTATCTTTTAAAAGCAGCTCTGGTTCACAATGTGCATTACCAGGAAAAGCTCCTGTGCCAATTTCAACAGCCTCCACTCCCAAATTGGCTACTATATCCAGAGCCTCCTCAAGGCTTTTATTTTGAAAAAGAACGGCAAATACTCCTAATTTCATCTTTCCCTCCCTATTTTAAAGAATTAATTGTTAGAAGCTAATCTACAAGATTTTTTTTACTTGTCAACTTGATTCTATAGGAAAGTATTGAAATTAAAATCGCTACTTTTCTTTGCTAAACTGAAAAAGATGGTATAATTGGTCCCTATGGACAAACTTACCAAGCAGCTCTATATTGATAAAAAGACCTTCGTCCGCATCTTTAAAGAGAACTGGGAAAGATACAAAAAGCTTTGTGGATGCCGTAAGGTAGAGGATGAAAATGTCCAGCGTCTACTCGGATGTGGGGATCCTAAAAATGGTTTCATCCAGCTTCGCTGCACAAACTGTGGTGAGAAGAAAATAATCCCCTTTAGCTGTAAAAGTAGACTCTGTCCATCTTGCACCCATATCCAGCTTCAGGAAAGGATAATGAAGATAAAAAGCATTATGATTAAAGGAGTAGGGCATCGTCATGTAGTTTTAACTACACCAAAAGAGTTGTGGGGTTATTTTCTCAAGGATCGGCATCTTCTTAATGTAATGGCAGATACAGGGGCAGAGCTTATAAAAGATATCCTATCCTTTTACCGCAAAGAAGGGATAGAACCCGGGATAATCCTCATTATCCAAACAGCAGGAAGAGCCTTAAATTTTAACCCTCACCTTCATCTTCTTATTACTGAAGGAGGACTTGGCAGGGACGAAAAGTGGCACAGCCTCTCTTATATAAGTCAGGATCTTTTAGGAAGAAAATGGAAGTATTTTCTTTTTACCAGATTAAAAGGGTATTTACTTAAAAATCAAAGAACAAAAAAGCTAATAGATACATTATTTAAAGAAAAACCTCTCCTTATAACCTATTGCAAAAAGGAGAAAAAAAGAAAAATAGATATTGTAGGCTACCTTGTAAAGTACGTTATCTCTCCCCCTATATCCTATAGAAGGATTTTAGAGTATAAAAATGATGAGGTTATCTTCCGCTACCGGGAAAGAGAAGGAGCAAAAAATAAGGTAAAAAAGCTAACTGTCTTAGGTTTCATTCACCTTTTAGTTCAACATATACCAGAGGAAAACCAGAAGATGATCCACTACTACGGACTTTATGCAAGGCACCAGGCAAAGAAACTAAAGAGAATAGTAGAAGGCCTTGTTCGATGCTTTAACCAGGAAGGATGGGAAGCTGAACAGGAAAAACTTTTAGCTGAGATTTTATCTTTTCCCACCACCTATAGAGAAAGGATAAAGCTTACCTTCAACAAAGACCCTTGCATCTGTTCTGTCTGTGGAGAGGAGATGGTAACTGAAAGAATAGTTGGTCCTGGTGGATGCATCATCTTCGATATTTATGAAACAGATTATTTTGAGGATATTACCAATATGGAGGATGAGGATGCTCAATCCTTTCAAAAAGAAAAAGAACAAGAGGAATCTCCAAGGTATCATCAGCTTCTATTGCCCACAATGTAAGAAAGAACAGGCTATTCCCAGTGATATAGTTTATGATTTCACCAAAGGGAAAAACTCCCACCCTGGTGGAGAAACTCTTTTTGTCTGTACCAATTGTGGGACTCCTATGAAACCTAAAGAGAAAGAGTAGATTTAAAGTCCTCCTCGCCGCAGGCGAGGAGCTTTACTTGACGCAAAATCTAATGTGATTAGAATACCACTTGTTCACCTATTAAATAATATTTTAAAAAGATGAAAAAAGGAGAAAAAAATCCGGAGAGTATACTGGTAGTTGGAGTGGGAAATATACTTTTAGGAGATGAAGGAATAGGCGTTCATACAATAAAGGAGCTGCAGAAATTAAAACTTCCGGATAATGTTGAAATACTGGATATGGGTGTTGCCACCTTTCCCCTTGTTTCATATATTGCGGGAAGAAAAAAGGTGATAATTGTTGATGCCGTTAAAGGAGGAGGAGAAGCTGGAGATATTTATCGTTTATCTCTTGATGAGCTGAGAGAATGCAGGGAGAGGTTTTTTTCTGTTCACGAGATGGGTATTGCAGATATTCTGGATATTTTAGAGTACAGGGGAATATCCGAAGAAGTTGTGATAATAGGTGTCGAACCTGGAGAAATAAAATGGGGAATAGGGCTTTCCCCTGCTTTAAGCGAAAAATTACCAGCAATAATTGAGTGTATTCTGAGAGAAATCTATAAATAGAAGAGAAAATTATGCTTATACTTGGGATAGAAACCTCCTGTGATGAAACAGCAGTAGCTGTTGTGGAAAATGGTGGAAAAATACGCTCAAACCTTGTTGCCTCTCAGGTAGAGTTGCACAAACAATTCTATGGAGTAGTTCCTGAGGTTGCCTCGAGAAAACACCTTGAGGTAATTCTTTTACTTTTAGATAAAGCTCTTAAAAAGGCAGGGATCTGTTTCAAAGATTTAAATGCTGTTGGTGCCACTATTGGCCCTGGCCTTTTGGGATCCTTACTTGTAGGAGTTACTGTAGCAAAGGGAATAGCTTTATCCCTGAATATTCCGTTTGTTGGGATAAATCACCTGGAAGCTCATCTTTATGCCGGTCTTATTCAAAATCCCTCATTTTACCCTCCTTTTGTTGGCCTTATCATATCCGGAGGGCATACCGAGCTTGTTTATCTTTCGGAAAAAAGAGAATGCGAGCTTCTTGGATCCACCAGAGACGACGCAGCTGGTGAGGCTTTTGATAAAATAGCAAGAGCTCTTGATCTTGGATATCCAGGAGGACCGATAATTGAAAAAATAGCTAAAAAAGGGGATCCTTATAAAATAAAATTCCCTTTGCCCCATTTCAAGGAAGAAGGTACTCTTGATTTTAGTTTTAGTGGATTGAAAACAGCGGTAATTTATAAAATAAAAGAGATGAGAGATAAAAAATTAAGGATCCCTGTGGAGGACATAGCGGCCGGTTTTCAACTACAGGTGGCAAATATTATTCTGGATAGAATAAAAAAGGCGGTATCTTTGAGAAAAGTAAAAAGAGTAATTATAGGGGGAGGAGTTGCCTCAAATAAGTTTATCAAGGATTTTCTTTTCAGAAATTTAGAAGATGTTGATTTATTAATTCCTCCTCCAGAACTTTGCACCGATAATGCGGCAATGGTAGCTGCACTTGCCTATGAAAAGATAAAAAGGGGAGAAATTTCCTCTCTTTCTGTGGAAGCACAGGCTAATCTTGGAATAGGGATAAATAAATAATATTGGTTAGATCAGTTGTTTGGTTGATCGGTTTGTTAGTTAAGTCGATGTGTAAATATGTAGATGCGTTCTATGTTCCACGTTCGAGGTTCTACGTTCAACGTTGCTTTAGACGAAATAGACCCAACGACCCAACAGACCCCTCGACCCAACGACCAGATAGACGAAACAGACGAAAAGGACGAGATAGACGAGACAAACCAAACAGACGAAACAGACTCAACGACCTGACTCACCAGACAAACTAAAGTAACCAAATACACCAAACAAACCAAAGTAACCAAATACACCAGATAGACGAAATGGACGAGATAGACGAAATGGACGAGATAGACGAGATAGACGAAATAGACGAAATAGACGAAATAGACGAAAAAGACGAGACAGACGAAACAGACGAGATTTAATCAAGAAGGTAATCTCTCTTTTCCATTCTCTCAAGAAGTGTCTCAACTTCCTCATCTACAATCCACTGCTCGTAAGTATCCTCATCAATCTCCTTTAAAAAACGTGAGGGCTTCATAATGGTAGCCTGACGCCAGTTCCCTCCGATAATAGGATAACAAAGATAAAGCTCCTCCTTAGCTCTTGTTGTTGCTACATAAAGAAGCCTTCTCTCCTCCTCAAGGTTTTCAGGATTTCTTAAAGCCTTGGCTGCCGGGAAACGACCATCGGCAAGCCATATAACAAATACAACCGGCCATTCCAGTCCTTTGGCTTGATGAACAGTGGATAAGATCACACATTCGTCTTCGTCTCCCCCTGTTAGTACTGTTTCTGATTCGACACTTCCTAAAAGGGCAAGCTCGGATAAAAAGCTTTTCAGGGATGAATAATCACGGGCAAAACTTGACAGTTGATTAAGATCCTCAATTCTTTCCTCGTAATCTGGATACTTTGATTGAAGATACTCCTTATACCCTTGCTGCAGGATAAATTGGATCATTCCACCCGGATTTTTTCTGAGAGAGTCATCCTGCAGGGATAAGATGAGATCGGTAAATTTTTTCCATTCCTTTGGAATTTTTCGAGAAAAAACATCCAAAATCTGCTTTGATTTTACTCTTTCAAGGGGTTTATCACTTCCTGATATATCTTTCCATATCCTGTCAGCAGTAACATTCCCAACTCCTGGCAGCATCTTAAGTAGCCTTTTCCAGGAAAGCTCATCCCTTGGATTTAGTATTATTTTAAGATAGGCAGTAACATCTTTAATATGGGCTCTTTCAAAAAACCTGAGCCCTGATCTTACCACAAAAGGTATACCTCTTCTTGTCAGTTCCATCTGAAGTTCCAGGGAATGATAATGAGAACGATACAAAACTGCTATATCCTTTAGCGATCTCCCCTCGTCTCTTATCTCAAGTATTCTCTGTGCCACAAATTCAGCTTGTTGATTAACACTTCTTAAGGGAACAAATACCGGTTTGAAATTACCCTTTTTTACCGCACGGAGTTTCTTTGGAAACTGTTTTTTGTTGCCAGCAATAATGCAGTTAGTTAACCAGAGAATATGCGGTGTGCTCCTGTAGTTTATCTCTAACTTGAAAATCTTAGCATCAGGGTATCTTTTCGGGAAATCTATTATATTGGCAAAATTTGCTCCTCGAAAGGAATATATACTTTGTGAGTCATCTCCCACTACCATGATGTTACGATGATACGAGGCCATAAGATCTATAATTTCGCTCTGGAGTTTATTTGTATCCTGATATTCATCGACAAGTATATGTAAAAAATTCTCTGAATAAATATCCTTTATATCCGGATACTCTATGAGAAGTTTTTTCCAGTTGAGAAGAAGATCATCAAAATCCATAAGGTTAAGTTTCCTTTTTCGGTTTTGATAGCTTTCTAAAACTCTTTTGATTTCATCAATTTGCTCAGAGAAAAAAGGATACTTGCCTTTTACAATTTTTTCAACATTTTCTTCAGTACTGATAGCTAAACTTATAATATCGGATAAGATATCAGATTTTGGGAACCTTCTTTTTTTAATATCTATATTGAGATCGGTAAGGCAAAGATCCAGAAGGTCTCTTGAATCTTCCCTGTCTATTATAGTGTAATTATTATTGTATCCCAAAAGATGGGCATATCTTCTGAGGATCAGATTTCCTATATGATGGAAGGTACCCCCCCATATTTTTCGGGCTTCACCGGAGAGAAGGTGTTCCACTCTGTGAAGCATCTCCTTTGCTGCCTTATTGGTGAAAGTCAAAAGGAGTATTCTTTCCGGAGGGACTCCGCAGTCAAGAAGCCAGGCTACCCGGTAGGTTATGGTTCTTGTTTTTCCGCTTCCTGCCCCTGCAATTACAAGAATAGGCCCTTTACCCGCTGTTACAGCCTCAAGTTGTTGTTTATTTAAACTTGCCTCATAATTTATTCTGAAAGAGTTATTCCCTATACCTTTTAAAATAAATTTATTCACATGCAAACGAAACTTCCTTTTTTTATTAATTATTACAGTCTTCTCACTATCTCTTTTAGAGGTTTTCTGTAGGTAGGTTGAGGAGAAACAGCAGGATAACCAAGAGGTGTGAGAACAATGGGTTCCATATCATCTGATAACCCGAGTATTCTTTTTACCTCATAGGGATTAAATGCAGCTATCCAGCAGGTTCCAAGTCCTTCAGCTGTAGCTGCCAGAATAAGATGATCCATAGCTATAGCTATATCAACGTCTAAATAACTTTTTCCATCAAATCTTTTCCAGGCCTCATTTTTTAAACCACAGGCACAAATGACAAGAGGAGCCTGCCAGAACCATTCTCTATCATAAGCTTTTTTAAATTCCTTTTTTATCTTTTCTGTTTTAATTACCACAAACTCCCAGGGTTGATGATTTGCAGCTGAGGGAGCAAGACGAGCTGCCTCCAGGATTCTCTGGAGTTTATCCTCCTCTACTGGTTTATCCTGATATTTTCTTATACTCCTGCGTTTTTTTATCACTTCGTAAAATTCCATCCGTCTCCTCCTGTTTGCTTATCATTGAGAGCTATTTCAAATAAATACTATAGCCCTATTTCTCCCAATGTCAATTCCTCATTTTCTGAAATTGGGACATTTTTCATAAGACTTTCTATTTTAAGGGCTCCTGGGTATCCCTAAGGAAACCCTCTTTTTGGCGAGCAGATGATTTTGCCCTTCACCAGAGTATAGCACAGCCAAAAAGCGGGAGGCCGAGCTGCAGTAAAGTTAGAGGTGATACCAAACTATAGCGAGGCCGGTTTCCGTGGGATACCCAGAGAGCCCCTTTTAGGGGGAGCAGCGCAAGCGTTGAGGGGAATGTTTTCCCCCTCAATACTCCTGCAAGAATACCCAGGAGCCACATAGTTATCAAAAAGTGTCCCAATGTCTGCTTTTGAAATTGACGCATAGCAAAAATTTTTTTAAGATGAAAGCAGTAAATCATGCTGAGCGGGAGGTAAAAAATGGATGTGATGGAAGCTATCAGGAAAAGAAGAAGTGTTCGATCCTATAGAAAGGATCCGGTACCAGATGAAAAATTAAAAAAAATTTTAGAGGCAGCTCGCCTTGCTCCCTCAGCAAGAAATTCTCAAAACTGGAAGTTCGTTGTGGTAAGGGATGCGGCACGCAGAAAGGAGTTAGCAAAGGCTGCTGCTGATCAGTACTTTGTTGGTGAGGCTCCAGTGGTAATTGCTGCTGTGGCTCTTCAACCTGAGTATGTTATGCGCTGCGAGGTTCCCGCTTATGCGGTTGATCTTGCAATAGCTGTTGATCACATGACTCTTGTAGCAGTAGAGGAAGGGCTTGGAACTTGCTGGATTGGGGCATTTTACCAGGATGAGGTCAAAAGGATTTTAAATATTCCCAGAGGGTATAAGGTTGTTGCACTTTTGCCTCTTGGTTTTCCGGCAGATACTCCAGGGGAAAAATAC
>JAGGTG010000066.1 GCA_021163905.1 Candidatus Aerophobota bacterium | reverse complement strand
CTTACCTTCCATCTTTATGATAATCTCATCACCTTTTGATTTTTCATCCGGGATAAATAAAGCTTCAATCATTGTTGGATGGTTTTCTTTTAATTTTAAGGAGTTCTTTTTCTTTTCTTTTTTATTTTTGATGGATTTAATAGGAATTTTTTTATCAGAAAAGATCTTATCTTCTCCAAATTTAAGCTTTTTAAAACCGGTTGTTAAAAGTAGAAAGTCGTTTTTAATGGGGTATTTCCCCTTTGTAAGTTGTAAAATTACCAGTTTAAAAAGATCATTAAAGCTAAATTTTTTCCCTGCAGGATTGATTATTAATCCACCTTTTTTGTTGGTCTTTATAAATGGGGAAAAGTTACTTCCGAGAAGTTCGGAAAAAATTAAATTATTCATTTTTTATTTCTCCAGCAGTTTTTCTATTTTCTGGGTCAGTTTGACAGCTTGATTGGTTCCCATTGCTGCAATTATCTTTCCTACCTGACGATCATCTATCTGTGAGAGAATCTGAAGGGCAAGTTCATCATTGAGTTTCTCTATTATGGGAGCCACCTGTTCCGGTGGCATCTGGCTGTAGACCCTGGCAAACCATTTTATTTTGTTATCCTGCTCAAGTTTTAATTTCTTAATAGAATCATCTATGTTCTTTTTTAAAAGGACAATCTCATCTACTTTTTTCTTTAATTCTTCTTCCTGAGCTAAAAGGCGTTCTTTCAATTTATTTAACCTTTCCTTTTCTTGATTTATTTTCTCTCTTTCCTTTTGAAGGTTATCCAGAGCTTGGATGATCTGCTTTTCCTCGGGAGTTATTTTTTTCTCTTCTTTTAAGGATAAATTATTTTTTCCCATTAAACCGGGGAAAAATTTTCTTTCAAGTAAATTAATATTTTTTGGAGTTAAAAGTCCTTTTCTAAAAAGCATTAAGCCTGTAAACAGAAAAAAGAGCAAAATGATAAAACCTATTTTTTTCATAGCAGATTATCTTTTGCCTTACTTTTTTTATAAAACCTTAAAAGTGCACTTTCATCTATTACCTGTTGATTGGATTTTTCTCTCAGGAAAATAAACTCCAGCCATTTTTTTTCTTTCAGTCTTTCCAGAAGTTTTCTCTGTCTGGAAACATCGACGATTTTTTTACGGATATTTTCCTTTTCCTTGAGGATTCTGTATAGTTTATCTTTTTGCTCTTCTATTTGAGAGTTAACCTTACCCAGATATGAGTCATAAGCTATTATCAATCCCAGATCCATTTTTTCCTCTCTTTCTCTTTTTCTAACTTCCTCCTGATAGAGGTCCCTTTTCTCCTCAAGTTCTTTTAATACCTTTTCTTCTTTTTTTTGTTTCCGTATGAGTTTTGTCAGTTCCACTTTTAGCTTATCCTCAAGTGTTTTTTTGTAATTAAGAAGGAAATCAAGTGAAAAATAAAACTTTTTCATTTCTCGGTGGAAAATATCTCAATGAGCCGTAATACTGAATCCTCATAGGATGAAAATTCTTCAAGATTCTGCTGGAGATAGGAGTTTACCTTATCAATCATCTTTAAAGCGTAATCAATTTCAGGATTACTTCCCTTTACATAAGCACCAATGTTAATTAAATCCTCAGCTTTTTGATAAGTGGCAAGTACTTTTCTTAGTTTACTTGCTGCCTGTTGATGTTCTGGAGAAGTAATATCGACCATTAGTCTGCTGATACTATTTAAAATATCAATAGCTGGATAATGACCTCTGGAGGCCAGTTGCCTTGAAAGGACGATATGACCATCAAGTATAGATCTAACCGCATCTGAAATGGGCTCATTCATATCATCAGCTTCCACCAGCACCGTATAAAGACCGGTTATACTTCCTCTACTGGAAGAGCCAGCTCTCTCGAGTAATTTAGGCAAAAGAGAGTAAACTGAAGGAGGATAGGCTCTTGTAGCTGGAGGCTCACCAATTGCTATTCCTATTTCTCTTTGAGCCATAGCAAAGCGGGTTACCGAATCCATCATTAAAAGAACATGCATTCCCTTATCTCTAAAGTACTCTGCTATAGTGGTTGCAACAAATGCCCCCTTTACCCTTAAAAGAGCAGGTTGATCTGAGGTAACAGCCACTACCACCGACTTTTTGAGTCCATCTTCTCCGAGGATTTTGGTTAAGAAATCTCGAACTTCTCTTCCTCTTTCCCCTATAAGTGCAATTACATTAATATCAGCCTGTGAGAATTTGCCGATTCTTCCAAGAAGCAGACTCTTACCTACTCCACTTCCCGCAAATATTCCTACTCTCTGTCCCTTACCACAGGTTAAAAGCCCATCTATTGCTCTTATCCCGGTTCCAAGTGGTTCCTTGACCTGTTTTCTTTCAAGAGGAGAAGGAGGAAAATGGTATATAGACCTTTTCTCATCATTTTTAATGGGTCCCTTTCCATCTATTGGTTTACCAAGACCATCTACAACTCTTCCAAGAAGATCCTCTCCTACTTTAATTCTAAGAGGATGACCACTTGCTATAACACTACTTCCCACAGATATTCCCTGAACATCCTCTATTGGCATTAACAAAAGCCTGTTCTCTCTAAAACCTACTACTTCTGCTCTTATATATCCTCCATTTCCAGCGGAGCGAATATAGCAAAGCTCTCCCAGAGATGCTGGTGGTCCCTGAGATTCAATAACAGATCCCACAACTTCAACTACCTTTCCTTCACATCTTATAAGATCAACTTTTTCTATAATTTCCAGATACGGGGAAAGACTTCTCATTTTTCTTCTCCTAAGAGAGCCTCACATATCTGTCCAATTTGGTGCTCAATGCTTGCATTCACAAGTTGCCCCTCTGTTTCTACTATACATCCTCCTGGTTGTATAGTAGCATCCTTTTTTATTTCTACTTTTTTTGTGGATAACTCTGAAGGTAAAGTACCCGGATCTATCTGCATTATACTTTGCCAGTCTTGAGGGTTTACCCTTATAATGATTAGCCTGGAGGATGATTCCACAATTTTCTGCAGGGCTTCCCGGACTACTTTTTTTATAATTTCAGGATCGACGGATACCTCTTTCCTGATTATTTTTTTGGCTATTGCTATTGCTACCCGAATGAGTTGTTTCTCCCCTTTTTTGATGAGACTGTTTTTCTCCATCTCCAGTTTCTCAGTAGCCTTTTTGAAAATACCCACAATATTCAAAACCTGATCCTGAAGATGTTTTTTCCCATCATCGAAACCCTTTTGATAGAATTTTCTTTTGATCTGTTCAATATAATCATCTAAGTAAATCTCCTTCTTCTCGGTAAAACCACTTTCCTCGTTCAACATATCGCCCTCTTTTTTTAAAACTCTATCAGATTTTATAAGATATACATTCTTTAAAGGTGAGGGAAACCTGACTTTAAACAATTAACTCCTCCTCTTTGCCACTTCCAATTATTATCTCCCCTTTTTCTCCTAATTCCCTGAATATATTGGCAATTTTTTGCTGTACTTCCTCAACATCTCTCATCCTTACAGGTCCCATAAGCTCCATTTCCTCTTTTATTGTATTTGCTGCTCGAGAAGACATATTTTTAAAGAACTTTTCCCTTAAATCCTTACTTGCCCCTTTAAGGGCAAGAGTTAAATCTTTCGTATCTATTTCTCTTAAGGCTCTCTGGATGGAGCGATCATCTATTGAAAGTATATCCTCAAACACAAACATCAGTTGTTTGACCTCTCTTGCAAGTTCGGTATTTTTTTTCTCAAGAACATTTAAAATCTGCTCCTGGGTTTGCCGGTCCACCATGTTCAAAATTTCTGCAGCAGCTCTTGTTCCTCCCACAGCCTGGAGTTTCTCTTCAGTTGAAATAGAGGAGAACTCTTTCCGCAGGGTTCTGTCTATCTGCCTTAGAACTTCCGGGGATATCTCTCCAATATTGATTATTCTCATGGTTACCTCAAACTGTAATTTTTCAGGAAGAGATGATAGAATCATAGAAGCTTTTTCTGGTTTTAAGTATGATAGAATCAGAGCAATAGTCTGGGGGTGTTCAGACTTGATGAAATTTAAAAGATCCTTTGGTTCTATTTTCTCCAGAAGTTCAAAAAACGATTCTTCTACATTTTCCTCTTTTGAATTTTCTCTGAAATTATCCACCATATTTAATGCCCTATGATTGCCAAGAGCTCTGTTTAAGATCTCCTCGGCGTATTTTTTACCGCCCTGGTTGAGGTAACTGGAGGTTAAGCTTAGCTGATAAAACTCCTGCCAGACCTTCTTTACAAGGTCAGGTGGGACATTTTCCCATCTTGCTATTTCTTCGGTTAAGATCTCAACCTCTTTTTTATCCATTGTCTGTAGAACCTGTGCTGCTCTTTCTTTATCCAGACTTATAAGTAAAATCGCCGCCTTTTCTTTCCCGGTAAGCTCATCACTTTTTTTAACTTCATCATTATCTGCCATTTTATGCTCTCCCATGGTTTGTAATCCATACTTTAATTATCTGCGCTACTTTTCGAGGATCCTTTTCGGCCAGTTGAAAAACACGCTGTCTCAGCCACTGCTCATCTTCAAAGGGTGAAACTTTTTCTATCCTTTGCTCAGCTACGGGAGAGGGAGCCTGTGCTGTTGAGGTGAAAATTTTAGTCATTGTTTTCAAAAGGAAAAATAAGATAAAAGCAACAAGTCCAATTCCAATATACCGGGGTAGATGTTTCAAAAGTTCCCATCTTGATACCTTTTGCCAGTAGATCTGTTCTTCCTCTTTTGAGGATGTATCAAAAGGAACATTTATTACAGAGACCTTGTCTCCTCTTGTTTCATCGTATCCAACAGCCTGTTTAACTATAGAGGAAAGATTTTCTATCTCCCTGGCAGATCTTGGAACATACTTTTTCTTTCCATCAGGGCCCACCTTGTATGTTCCATCAACTGCAACAGCTACAGAGATTCTTTTTATATTGCCAACGCCTTTAATTATATGTTCTATTCTTTTATTTACCGCATATTGAAGCTCACTTTCCTCTGTTGTCTCTTTACCGGGATTTCCCGCAGTTAAAATTGCTCCTTTTCCTAAATTGGTTTTTACCCCCGGAGTTCCGCCAACTACTGTGCCTGTTCCCTGTTTGCTCTCCTCACGCCTTACCTCACTTTTAACCACCTTTCCCTCTGGATCGTAATATTCTTCTGTTCTTGTTATCTGGTCAAAATCAAGATTTGCATCAACTTTTACCACAGCTTTATCAGGACCAACTACAGGAAGAAGCAAAGATTGAACCTTACTGGCAAGGTAGTTTTCCACTTCTTTTTTAAGCTGTATTTGATTGGTGGTAAGGTAAAAGGAAGAGGAGGGATTGTTGACCTCTCCTCCGAAAAGAATTGATCCACTTTGATCCACTATGGTTACATCCTGGGTTTTTAAGTTCTCCACACTTCCTGTTACAAGCTGGGCAATTCCATATATCTGATCTTTTCTTAACATCGCTCCAGGTCTTAACTTTACAACTACCGATGCCCTTGGATGAGATTGCTCACCTATAAAGGGGGATTTATCAGGAAGAACAAGATGAACTCTGGCTGCAACTATCTCTTCAAGACTTTCAATGGTTCTGGCAAGTTCTCCCTGAAGAGCTCTTTGATAATTTACCCTTTCCATAAAATTAGTCATTCCTATAAGGCCTGTATTATCAAATATTTCAAACCCAACCTGCCCTCCTTTAGGAATTCCCTCCATGGCTAAATTAAGACGAGTTTCATAAACCTGAGAAGAGGGAACAAAAATAGCTTTTCCCCCATTTTTTATATAATAGGGAATTTTGTCCTCCTTTAATTTTTTTACTATCTGTCCTGCATCCTCAAGAGATAAATTTGAGTAAAGCAAGGAATAATCCGGACGACTTGCCCAGCTTAAGAATAAGATAAAAATAACCAAAAAAGCTACCACACTTACAGCAAGAGTTACCTTTTGTCTTTTCTCAAGTTTTTGCCAGATTGATAGGATTTGCTGGGTTAGTTGTTTTAAGAATCCCATAAACTCACCTATATTTGCATTCTCATAATTTGCTGATAGGTATCAATTAACTTATTCCTTATCTCCATCATTAACTGGAAGGCAATATTTGCCTCCTCAACAGCCATCATTACCTGGTGAACACTATCGATTTGCCCTGTTACGAGTTTTTGAATTGATTCATCTGCATCTTTTTGTAGCTGGTTTACCTTATCAATTAATCCCTTGAGAATTTTCTGAAAGGATATATCCTGTTTTTTAGAGGTGTTGTTTTGATTTTCAATTTTTTCAAGGAAATCATTTGAGACTGAAGGTAAATACCTATGAAATTGGATTGATTTATCCTCCATTATTACCTCCTTCCAATTTCCAGAGCTTTACGGATCATATTTTCAGCAGATTTAAAGGCAGTAACGTTTGCCTCATAGGAGCGAGTGGAAGAAATCATATCGATCATCTCTATAGCAATATCAACATTTGGCATAGCCACGAAGCCCTGGGGATTGGCATCGGGATGAGAGGGGTTGTAGATCATTTTAAATGGAGATGGGTCTGGGAAAATTCCGGCAACCTCTACTCCATTTAAACTCATTTCTCTTTCCTGCTGATTTTTAAGAACAGTGGCAAATATTACCTGTTTTCTCCGGTAAGGTCCTCCTGCAGGAGTACGGGTAACACGGGCATTGGCGATGTTACTGGCAATGATATTCATTCTGATTCTTTCCGCACTCATACCAGAGGCACTTACCTGCATGGCTGAAAAAAGAGACCAGGAACTCATCTTACTCCCCTTATTTACCTTTTATAGCTTGTTTTATCATCTGCAGTTTTTTCTCAATAAGCTGAGCATAGATGCTGTAGCGCAGCGTATTTGTAGATAATCTTACCATTTCTTTTTCTATATCTACATTGTTAAAATCCTCTCGCCAGGTAGAGGTTTCATCTATATATATCTGAGGTTGAATTTCTCTTATTTTTTCTGCATTTAATCCTCTTTTCAAAAGAGAGCGCAGTTTTTCTTCAAAAATAACGGTTGCCCTTTTATATCCGGGAGTATCCACATTAGCAATATTGTTGGCGATAACTCTGTGGCGAAGAGTGCAAACATCAAGCATCTTTTTTAAAAGAAGATAAGTAACATCGTTATTTAGCCAGCCCATATTTTCTCACCTTAAAAGGTGGATGCAAAAATTCTACCATCCTCCATATTAATTGATTATTGATGATCTATATTTGGGAGGCTAAAACCTCCCTTATCTTTCTCGGGATAAATAGCCAGATATTCAACAGGAAAAATTTACCTACCCAATATGGTATTTTTTTATCTTATTTCGGATAGTTTTAACACTTATACCAAGAATTTCAGCTGCCTTTGTTCTGTTGCCTTTCACCTTCTTCAGGGTATTTATAATTACCTTTTTTTCCAGTTCTTCTAAACTCATCTCTCCTATACGGATATTATCAGTTGAGTTTGAACTTATAATTAAGGATAAATCTGCTGGGGTTATGAACTCTCCCTCGCTCATTATTAGTGCTCTTTGAATAGCATTTTCAAGCTCTCTTACGTTTCCCGGCCAGTGATATTTAGTCATAAGTTCCATACAATCTGTGCTGAACCCTTTTATTTTTCTACCATTCTGGTGATTGTATTTTTTTAAGAAATAATTTGCAAGAAGGGGAATATCTTCTTTTCTCTCCCTCAGGGGAGGTAGATATATTGGTATCACATTTAACCTGTAGTAAAGATCCTCCCGTAGTTTCCCCTTTTCCACAGCTTTTTTTAAGTCTCTGTTGGTGGTTGCAATTATTCTAACATCTACTTTGATGGTTTTAGTTCCTCCAACTCTTTCAAATTCTTCCTCCTGCAAAACACGAAGAAGTTTTGTTTGAAAATTATGGGAAGTCTCACTTATCTCATCAAGAAGAAGTGTCCCCTTATGGGCCAACTCAAACCTTCCCTCTTTTTTCTCTGTGGCTCCGGTAAAGGCCCCCTTTTCGTATCCAAAAAGTTCACTTTCCAGAAGATCCTCCGGCAGGGCAGCACAGTTTAACTTTATGAAAGGTTTATCTTTACGGGGACTTGTGTAGTGAATGGCTCTTGCCACAAGCTCTTTTCCAGTGCCGGTTTCTCCATAAATTAAGACAGTACTCTTAGCGGGAGCGGCCTTATTAATCAATCGATAGATATTTCTCATAGCAGGGCTTTTACCTATTAGCTCATAACTTCCGTAAAATCTATTTATCTCTGATCTTAGGTATCTATTCTCCTCAATTAAATTTCGGTACTTACATACCTTCCGGATAACTATCTTTATCTGTTCAGGAACAATGGGTTTTGTTAGATAATCATAGGCTCCTACTTTCATAGCCTCCACTGCGTTTTCTATACTTCCATAGGCGGTTATTACTATTACTGCGGTGGAGGGAGATAAATCTTTTATTTTCTCGAGAAGTGCTAATCCATTTATTCCAGGCATTCTTACATCGGTAATTATCACATCGTAATAGTTTCTTTCAACTTTTTTTAAAGCAGACTCACCATCTGCAGCCATATCTATTCTGTAACCTTCCCTTTTGAGGACCTCATTTAAAAAATTTCTTACAAGAGGTTCATCATCTACTATGAGAATATTTTCCACAGCCATTTCTTATCTCCTTTAGCTCACTCATCAAAGGTATACTTATGGTGAAACAGGAACCTTCTTCCACTTTGCTTTTGACCTCTATTTTTCCTCCATGTGCCCGGATTATCTGCTGAACAATGGCAAGTCCCAGACCACATCCTCTGTGTTTTGTTGTATAAAATGGATTGAATATCTTATTTAAATTCTCCTCAGAAATACCGCAGCCTGTATCCTGGAATTTTATACATATCTGGTTGGATGAAGTTGCGAATATATAATCTTCCCCGTTTTCTCTTAAAAATTGGTGTGTATCGGACCTGTAATACTTTTTTTTCTCTATACTAATTATGAGTTCCCCTCCTTCTGGCATTGCCTCAACTGAATTTAACATTAAATTTAAAAAAGCCTGTCTCATATATTCCGGATCAATTAGGGCTATAATTTTTTCAGAGAAATTTTTTTTAATCTCGATATTTAATTTTTCCTTTTCAATTTTCTGTTTAACAAATGGAATAACAGACTGGATGATTTCTGTAATATCAACAGATTTAAAATTTACCCTCAGAGGACGGGAAAAATTTAAAAGGTCGCTTACAAGCTTATTTAAACCTCTGGTTCCTTCTACTATACTTTCAACCCATTTTTTTCTTTCATCATTTTTTTCAAATGTATCTTTTAAAAGAAGGGCAAAACCCTCTATTCCCGAAAGGGGATTTCTTATCTCATGGGCAACTCTTGCGGCCATCTCTCCTAAAGCTGCCAGTCTCTCCTTGCGGGAAATTTCATCTTTTAAGTATCTTAAAAGTGATATATCTCTAAATACAACTAATACTCCCTCTATTTTATTATCCGGTGTTACCACAGGATTGGTAATAATATTTAGGATGATATTTTTCTCTCCATTAAAAAATGGTCTTTCACCCATCAGGGGTTTTTTCTCCTGAAAGGTTTTATTTAAAATTGATATAAATTCTTTATTTTCTCTTTCAAAAATACCCTGATATAATTTTCCCAGGATATTCTTTGCCCTGTAACCGGTGATACGTTCTGCTGATTTATTGAAAATGGTTATCCTTCCCTCAAGGTCAACAGCTAATAGTCCATCCATTATAGAATCAAGAATGTTGTTAAGATAGGAGCGAACTTCATTTAATTCGGATACCTTTTTGCTTAATTTTTTGTTGGTGTTGTTAAGTTCGTTATTTAAATCGGATATTTTTTGCTGAAGAACCTGATAGCTTTCCCTTAAGGTCTGAGTTGCCTGGTTAAAACTACGAAAGGCAATGGATAAAAGGTCAATGTTTTTCTCTTTTTGAATTTCAAAAGTTTTGGCTGACATATTAGGACCTCTATCTTATTTGATCTAAAAAATGAGGATTAACCTGAGTAAACTCTTTATAGGATTTTCTTGCTCTTTTTGCTCTTTCGAGATGTTTTAATTCAAGAAAGACCTGATTTATACTTTCTTTAAATAAAGATTCATTTTTTCTATCCTGGATAATTATCCTTTCAATAAGTTTGATTATTCTTTTTATAAGATTAGATCCCTCAGGGTCTAACTCAGTGTGAGAAGGGGTTTGTTTTTTTATATCCTCTATTTTCTGAATAATTTCACGCTTTTTATAAAGAAGTGAGGAAAGCTTATTAAGATCTTTTTCCTCAATAGCTTTTTGCTCATCGACACTGATATCCAAAAGTGACCTGTATAATTTTATTTGTCTTTGATAGCAGTTCTTACAATCATTCATCATAAAATTACTCCACTGATTTTTGTCCATAGTGCATCTGGAAATTTATCCTCTAATTTTTTATAATACTTCTCTGCCAGCTTTAACAGGCCTTTTTTTCTATAACAGTTTCCTATCTGGTAGATGCACCAGGCAGTATCTTCACTTTCAGGATATTCCTCCAATGCTTTAAGATAAAGGGAAAGAGCTCTTTTATAATTTTTCTTTGAGCGGTAGTAAATATCAGCAAGGAGTAAAAGCACTTTTTCCCTTAGCTTTGAGACTTCTGGATCGGAATATTTTTCAGATAAACCAAGTATTTGCTGGTATATCTTTATGGTGAGGTTAATTTTTCCTTTACTCTTTTGAAGATTTCCCATTTTAAAAAGGACAAATAGCCATCTTTTATCTTTCTTATTTAAGGATTTGAGCTTACCTGCCTTCTGGTAAATATCAAAAGCAAGCTCTCTTTTACCCAGAGAGTAAAACATATCTGCCAGATCTATAATCTGCCAGATAGAGGAATGATCATTTGGAATATTTTTAAAAATTTCTGAGGTTATTTTTTCTGCAGATGAGAAATTTCTCTGAGCGATATAGGATTTAGCAAGGTTTACCTTAATTTGAAAACCAGTTTTCTCATTGACATAGTAAAGAGCCTTTTTTAAGAAAATAGTGGCTTTTTTCCATAGTCCTGTTCTCATGTAAATATCTGATATTTTTAAAAGAGCTTTTTTTACATCATCTTTTGAAGAAGAGTTTTTTAAAATATAGTCAAAAGTATCAGCAGCTTTAAAAAGATAACCCTCCCCTATATAGGATTCTCCCAGATTAAAGTAAGCAGAGAAAACAAGAGGTGAGAGAGGAAAAGAATGGACAAACATCTTAAAAATATCTGCAGCTTTATGGTATTCCCCCATCTTAAGGTAAAGCTCACCTAAATTAAAATAGATCTTTTCCTCATCTTTTGAATAGGGATAATCTCTCAGTATTTCCTCGTAGAGTTTTGCAGCTTCAGGGTAATTTTTTTGAAGAAGATAAACTCTGGCAACCTCTTTTTTTGTCTCTAACCTTATATAAGGGTCTTCTGGAGAATATTTTTCTGCTTCTTTGAAAACCTCAAGAGCTCTTTTGTATTCTTTTTTATTTAATAATGATTCTCCACAGGCCAGTAGAGCTCTGGAGAAAAAGGTGTTACTTGAGTATTTTCCTGTGAATGTGGAGAGAATGGAAAGAGCTTGTTCTATCTGGTCTCTTGCCAGATAACAGCGGATAAGATAAAAAAGAGCTTCTTGTTGAAGTTCGTCCCCTGGATATTCATTGACAAGCTTAGAGTAGTAAATAATAGCCTCCGAGTATTTTTTTTCTTTAAAGCATAAATCAGCTAACTTAAAATAGGTTTTCTGTAGTAGTGAATCATCGGCAGAATTTTTAATGATCTTATAGTAAAAAGCTGCAGCCTTATCTTTTTTACCGTCGTTTAATAGAGAATTAGCCAGAATAAGATAAAAATTATAGATCCTTTTACTTTCCGGGAAATTCTTTATTGCTTTTTTCGCTATTTGAGTAGCTTTTTTTATCTGTCCTATCTGGTAATAACACTCAGCAAGTTGATACCGGGATTCACAGTAGTAGGAAAGCTTTTGATTGTTGATTTTTTCGTAGAAGAATATAGCTCGCTCCGGGAGACCCATTTCCTTAAAAGTATTTGCCAGTTGGTAATAAGCCCGGTTTAATTCAGGACTGGAAGGAAATCTCTCAATGAAGTCCAGATAGGCATCCCTTGCCTTCATTAGATCTCCCTGTTGGTAAAACTCATCTGCTTTTGTAAGATATATTTTGTAAATGGGAGTTTTTACTGAAGATGGATAGGGAGGGAATTTAATCAAAATAATAATAGCAACTGTCCCCCCTATAATCAAAAAGAGCCAGGGTTTTTTAAAAGAGGGTTTATAAATGTCTCTAATTAAAGATGTACCCTTATTTAATTTTGGGAACATCTTCATTTTCATACTCGCAGAGAAGATTTATCTTATTACCACATGAGCAAATAACTTGAATAATTCGTATTACACCATTTTCCCTTTTTAAATTTATTTTCACACCATTTTCCTTGCTATTTTCCAGATCGATAAGTATTGGTTCTGTTGTAAAGTTTAGTTTTTCACTTTTTATAATTGTACAAAGGTTCTTTCTATCTATGCCCATATTTTTAAATTCCTCCATTTCTGGCAAGTATAAGCTCAACAGCATTTTTCACTTTACAAGGATCAAGAGGTTTGGTAAGGTACTCGGATACCCTCATACGCTGGACTCTATCTTTCATTTCCGGTGATAGGTCTCCAGTTACAACCACAATTGGTATCTCAGGGTTTATCCTTTTAATAAGAGATATGGTATCCAGCCCATCCATTCCTTCCATGTATATATCCAGAAACAGCACATCAAAATTTTGAGCTAATATTTTTCTTATAGCCTCACTTCCACTTTCTACAAGCTTAACTTCATATCCCTCTTTTGACAGCGTTTTCCATAGAAAATACCTTGTAAATTTGTCATCATCGGCAACGAGTACCTTTACCAAACTTTTTCTCCTTTTTGTTTTTAAAAATTTACTAAACCGAGTTTATATATTTGCAAAAAAACTTCCAGCGGGATTTTTCTAAATTTCCACCAGAAAAGGGAATCTTAAAGGCTTTCCCAAGATTATGTTAAAAATTGTTTATAAAAGCTAAAAAGGAGGATCTGTGTATTGTTTTTTTAACATAGATAAGATTAAAAAATTTTTTAGTTTAGATTTTATGGGTGTTAATTTAGTGTTAAGAGAAATTAACAGTGAGGTGTGATTTATATATAGAAAGGATGTATCCTGGGTCAATTAATTTCTATAGGTGGATATATCTATTCCATACTGTTTTATTTTATAGTAGAGAAAAGAACGGGTTACTTTTGCCTTCTTTGCTGCTTTAAGGATATTTCCATTGGATTTTATAAGCAGATTTTTTATGTATTTTTCTTCAAACAGTTCCAGAAATTTATCCTTTTCCTCTTTAAAAGAAGCAGTGTAAAATCCATTTGGAGATGATGAATTTGTCTGGGGCAAAATTTCTCTTACCTGTTCCATTGTAATAACAGGTTTGTTACAGATAATAGACATTTTTAAAAGTACGGACTCAAGTTCTCTTATATTGCCTGGCCAGGGATAACTGAGAAAAAAATCATAAACCTCATCTTCCATTCCCTCGATTTTTTTACCTAAAATTTGGTTGTATTTTTTAAGGAAATGATTTATGAACAAAGGTATATCTTCTTTTCTCTCTCTTAAGGGAGGGAGATTAAGGGTAAAGGAGTTTATTCTGTAAAAAAGATCCTGTCGAAATCTGTTTTTCTCTATCTCCTCCTGAAGGTTCTTATTGGTTGCTACTATAAGCCTCACATCACATTTCACCGGAGCTGTTCCACCTACTGGAATAAATTCTTTATTTTCAATTACCCTTAAAAGCTTTGCCTGAGTACTCAGGCTTGTTTCTGCTATTTCATCAAGTAGAAGAGTTCCTCCCTCTGCAGCAGAAAAAAGACCTATTTTTTTGTTTTCTGCTCCGGTGAAAGCTCCTCTTTCATATCCAAATAACTCACTTTCCATTATTGACTCCGTTAAAGCAGCACAGTTTAACTTTAAAAATACCTTGTTATTTCTTCTGCTTAATTTATGTATAAAAGAGGCAACAAGTTCCTTACCTGTTCCACTTTCCCCTCCAATGAGGACGGTAAGATCTGTGGGGGCAATAGTTTTAGCAAGGGTCAGTATTTTTCTCATTTCGGGATTTTTTCCTATCACAAAATCAGGAAAAATTTCATTTTCATAACTTTTTCTTATAGCTCTACGGATAAGTATTTTCAACTCGTCCACAATAAAAGGTTTTTTAAGATAATCGTAAACACCCTCTTTTATTAATCTCAGTGCTTTTTCTATTTGAGAAGGCTTTGGCTGGGAGAGAACAATAACGGGAACTTCTGGGTGGGTTTCTCTAATTTCCCTTAAAATATCTACGTATCTTACATCTAATCCATCAAGATCGAATAATATCAGAGAAGGTTTTTTTTTAAACTTTCTGGTTGTTTTTGAAAAAGGGTTGGTAATTATTAAAGCATAGCCATCTTCTTTAAGAGAAGATACCAAAAAGGAAAAATCCCCTGTTTGTATACTAACCAACAGTATTAACGGCCGGGCATTCATCTTACTTTCCTTATTGTGTCTGGCCTGGCCGCTACCAGGGGATCTCTCTATAGTAAAACCTTCTAACTCTTGCTATTTAGATCCACTCTCCTATAGATCTTTCTCGTCTCTCCCCCCTCTATAAAATATTCTCTCAGAGAGTTTCGGCAGGCCAGCTATCGTGTTTTTCACGACCTGAACCTTTGCGTCCCATCTAAAAGATGAGTTGCCTTTCTCGTTCTCTCAAAAATAAAGGAACCATATTATATTTATCGAAAAAATTTCTAATGTCAAGTACCTGTGGCATACAGAAGATGGCAGAGGTCAGGAGAAGCTAAAGTCCGACCAGGAATAGAATTTTTCCTCTACATTCCCTCTTTCCCCCAGGTAACTTAATTTTACTCCGGATAAGGAAGCTATAATTTTAAGGGAAGATAAATAGTGGGAATTCTCCTGCATTGCCCTATCAAGAAATTTAGATAAAAGTTTTAAAATATGGATTAATCTTTTAGTATTTTTCTCCTCCACTATTATGATTCCCATAGTTCTGTGAAGCGGGAACCAGTGAGGATCAAGGTAATCTTTATCTCTGGTTAAAAGAATTCTTCTTTCTTTTCTT
>JAGGTG010000222.1 GCA_021163905.1 Candidatus Aerophobota bacterium | reverse complement strand
TATCTTATCAAAAAGTGGTAATTTCAAAGAGGAAAAAATGGAAAATAGCAGTTTTCTGCAATTTGAACAGAAGGTAAAAAAAGATCCCTATGCTAATTTTTTGGGTATTAAACTGGATAAAGTTGAAAAAGGATATGCCAGGGTTAGTATGGTGATAAAAGAGGATTTTTGCAATTTCCTGGGGTATATTCACGGTGGGGTTATCTTTTCCCTGGCGGATCAGGCCTTTGCTGCAGCATCAAATTCAAGAGGCGTTGTATCTCTTGCCCTGCAGATGAGTATAAGCTATATAAGAGCACCTTCAGTAGGTGATACATTAATTGCCGAGGCTAAAGAAGAGCATGTTGGCTCAAAAATCGGACTTTACCAGATAAAAGTGATGAACTCTTCAAATCAGCTAATAGCCGAAGCCCAGGGAATAGTATACAGAAAACAAAAATGAACAAGGTAAAATTAAGAAAGCAGGTTTATCAGGGTTGCGACAAAAAATTGTATCCACTCATCTCTCAGATAAATCAGTATATAACCATCGTTGATCCTCCCGTACCAATAAGTGAAATTATTTCCTATCCAGATTTACGTGAATTTATCAATGAAAAAGGAGGATTAATTAAAAAGTGGGTAAACCTGGCGTTATCTATTTTTTCCCATCAGCCTCTTATATCAGAGAGTATTGGTTACGTCAGTCCCGGGAAAAATAAAGTATGTGCCGTTGAGCTATGGCATCTGTCTAAAAAAGAACCCTCCCAATCCTCTCTTTTAACAACTATTTATACAAAAGTTAGGGGAAGGGAACTTACCTATTATATGGTTCAACAGCACACTCCCTCAACTACTACCTCTGATACTTTAAATGAAATATACTGGAATTACCTTGGTAGGTTTGGAACATATGTACCTATCTATGCTGCCATTCTTTTCTCCACTCCCAGAGATGTGGTTAATTATCCTCAGTTAGAAGAGGTGGACATGATAAGTAAGATCCTTGGGATGGATAAGACTAAGGTGACATCTCTTCTCAAGGGCAGGATGCTAAATCATATGCATTCCATAGGAATTAACTCCATACCAACTCAATCAGTATTTGGTAAATGGTGGTTAGAAAAGGATTTATTTTACTACATTAAATATCCCACCTGAAAATTTCCTGATATTTCTTCACCTGAAAAATTGAACTTTTTTATCACTCTTTAGTCTAATTACTAAGACTTACAAAAATAAAAAGGGGAAGAAGATGAAAGTAAAGTACATAGGCAAACCCACTCCGGAGAAAGATCTTTTGGGAAATGAAGTTTTAAACCCAGGAGAAATCGTAGAAGTAGATCCAGAAGATTATAAGGCTAATAAAAATGTACTTACCGTAAAAAATACAAGAGGAAAAGAATTTATAGTTTATTTTAATGATATCCAGGAACTGGTTAAAGCTTAATTAAATTAACCAAGGATCCTAAACTCCCCCTCGTTAATCTCCCTCGTCCCTGCTGGTGAACAAGGTGAGGGGAATTTTTCTCCTCACCTTGTCACTCACGAGAAAAGTGGTAAACTGTAAACAAAAAAATAAAAATGGGTGTTTCTGACGAGGTTCTTGTTGCCAGATTTAAAGAGGGGGATGAGAGTAGTTTCAAAGAACTGGTGGAAAGATATCAGTCCCGGGTTTACAGTATAGTTCTTGCAATGCTCGGAGATAAAAATGATGCCGATGATCTTTCGCAGGAAGTTTTTCTGAAGGTGTATCGTTTTATTCACCAATTTAAAGGTAGATCTAAATTTTTCACCTGGCTTTATAGACTTACAATAAATACCTGTATCAGTGCTCGTAATAAAAAGAAAAGGAATAACCAGATACTCCTCTCTCAATCTTTTAAAAAAGATTTTACACCAATTGATACCCTGCAAAATGACGCTAAATCTCCGATAGAAATCCTTCAAAACAGGGAACTGGAGAAAAAAATAAAATTAGCTCTTGATTCTCTTTCAGATGGATTAAAAGAGGTCTTTGTGTTAAGAGAAATAGAGGACCTCTCTTATAAGCAATTATCCAGGATTCTCCATTGTCCTGAAGGAACAGTAAAATCACGCCTTTTCAGAGCTCGAGAAGAACTGAAAAAGAAGCTAATGCCTTATATTGACGAACTTTAACCTGGAGGAGAAAAAAATATGAGATGTGATTGGTTCAAAAAGAATCTCTCTGCTTATATAGATGGAGAGGTAAATTTTTTAACCAGATGGAGAATCAAAAGGCATCTTAAAAGTTGTACTGATTGTTACAAAGATTATATCCGGCTAAAAAATTTACGTAAGATAAGCAAAATTATCCTCCTTAAAAGTCCTGAACCTGGATTTTATGAGAGACTTCAGGCAAAATTACCCCGACTTAGTCCAAATATTACTCTGAAAAAAACCGGGAGTCTGGCAAAATTCTGGATGCTCTTACCCCTACCAGGTAAGCTTGCAATTGGTGGAGTAGCAATACTGATCTTATTTTTGCTGGTGATCTATCCTCATTTATCTGGAAGTTCTCTGAATATCAATAAATTTGAAGAGGAGTATTTAAGATCAAAAGAAATCTTTTCTGTGGTGGAAGAGCCCGCTCCACCTTTATTGCTTGTAAGTGAGGAAAGATAGAAAAATGAGATTAAGTAAATTAGGGGTGGGTTTATTATCCTCCCTGGTGCTGGGTTTGTTAATAACAAACCCGTGCTGTCTGGCAGATCAGGGTGAGGAAATTTTAAGATCTGCAGTAAATGCTCCCTTTCACACGGATTTTGAAGGAATAATGGAAAGTGTTTTTTATACACCCACAAAAACCTACACTTTTAAAACTAAAATTATCTATCAGAAGTCAAATTTTGTTTACATAGAATATCTCGAGCCTGCCCGGATAAAGGGGAAAATAATAATTGACAATGGAAAGGAAAGGATCGAATACACACCGGTTAACAATAAGATAGACAAGCTGTCCTCTTTTGCCTCTCCTAAAATTGAAAAAATAAAACAAAAGGCTCTTGGGGTAATGCTTAACAACTTTGAGATCTCCCGGCTTTCCCGGGAAGTAATGAGGGGAAGAGAAGTCTATGTTATCTCTCTTAATCCGAGATATCCAATTGGGCCTTTACTAAAACTCTGGATTGACAGAAAAACCTACCTTCCTCTTAAAAAAGAAAAGTACAAACCTGATGGAAGATTGTCTTCCCTGTTGTGTTACGTTGAGGCAAAATTTGGTGAGCATTTTCCACGGGAAATATTTTACAGCAAACTTCCTAAAATTGCTGCAAATGAAAAAATAGAACAGGATTTATTTTATTATTCCAGGGAGGAAATTAAAAAAAGGGTAAATTTCCCCCTTTCATTTCCAGCTTACCTTCCTCCCGGTTATATCTTCCAGGGAGGAGAGATAATTGAAAGAGAGAGAACTGTAAAACTTATATATACCGATGGACTTGAGGTTATTATCCTGTTCCAAAGGCCGTATACAGACATACTGATGAGGAAAAACCAGTGGATAAAATGGGGGAATTTAAGGGTAAGATTTAAGGAAAGTCCACATGGAAAAGTATTTACCTGGAATAAAGATAAAAAAACATTTGTCCTCATTGGAGAACTGCCTCTTGAGGAATTTGTAAAGATTATACAATCAATAAAGTAAGTTAAATTTATCCGGTATCACTGTTGAATTAGTTTGATAAACTCCTTTTCCCCGATTATCTTCACCCCATATCCTCTTGCCTTATCAAGCTTTGAACCGGGGTTTTTCCCTGCTACAACAAAGCTGGTTTTCCTGCTAACGCTTGATGCTACTCTACCTCCTTTTTCTTCTACAAGTCTTTTTGCCTCTTCTCTTGTAAAATTATCCATCTCTCCGGTAAAAACAAATGTAAGTCCCTTTAGCTTACCCTCAACCTGCCTTTTCTCTCTTGGATACCTGACTCCTAACTTTTCCAGCTCCGAGATAACTTTAAGATTCTCCTCTCTACTAAAAAAATCCTTTATACTTGTAGCTACCTCTGGCCCTATCTCCGGGATCTGCATGAGCTCATCGACAGATGCCTTACTCAAAGATTCAATGTCAGGATAATGTTCTGTAAGAACCCTTGCCAGATGTTGCCCCACATGACGTATCCCAAGGCCATAAAGCAGACGATCCAGACTCGTCTTTTTACTTCTCTCAAGAGCATCGATCATATTTTGAGCGGATTTTTCGGCAAATCCCTCCAGTTTTAAAAAATCCTCTTTTTTTAATCTGTAAAGATCAGAGATGCTTTTAACCATTCCTCTATCAACCAGAGCCTCCACAATTTTGTCTCCAAGACCTTCAATATCAAGGGCCTGCTTTGAGGCAAAATGTTTAATACTTTCCTTTAGTCTTGCAGGACAGGATATATTGGGACATCGTGCCACAACTTCTCCTGGAGGCTGACTTATCTTCGTCCCACAAACAGGACATCGAGACGGAAACTTAAACTTTACCTCATTACCCGTTCGTCTTTCTTTTATTACTTTAACAACTTCGGGAATAACATCACCTGCTCTTTGTACCAGAACAGTATCACCTATCCGTACATCCTTTCTCTCTATCTCATCTTGATTATGAAGTGTGGCCCGGGAAACTTTTACACCTCCCACTTCCACAGGATCAAGAATAGCTACCGGAGTCAAAGCTCCGGTTCTGCCAACCTGGACTTTTATATCAACTATTCGGGTGGTAACCTGAACGGGGGGGAATTTATATGCCAGTGCCCAACGGGGACTGCGAGATATCTCCCCCAACCTGCGTTGATACTCAAGTTGATTTACCTTAAACACCACTCCATCTATTTCATAATCCAGCTCCTCCCTAATCTCACTTATTCTGTTAAAATACCTTATACAATCCTCGATATCAGGACAAAGTTGAATATTCGGATTAACCATAAAACCCCATTTTGGCAAAGTGCGCAGGATCTCCCAATGGGTGTTAAATTTTATCCCTTCCACCCTTCCCACACCGTAAAAAAATACCTTCAAATGACGAGAAGCGGTAACTTTTGGATCAAGCTGTCGCAGGGACCCGGCAGCGGCATTTCTGGGATTGGCAAAAAGAGGCTCACCCTTTCTCTCTCTTTCCTGATTTAATTTTCTGAATTCTTCTTTACTCATATACACCTCTCCCCTCACCTCAATTAAATCAGGAGCCTTTATCTCCTCCTCTCTTAATCTAAGAGGTATAGATCTTATGGTCTTTATATTTTCAGTAACATCCTCCCCTACCTCTCCATCTCCCCTTGTTGATCCAACAATCATCACACCTTTTTCATAAACTATTTCTATAGCAAGACCGTCTATTTTCGGCTCTGCAACGTATTCAGGCTTACCTCCATTCAGCCCTTTTTTAACCCTTCTATCAAATTCATAAACCTCATTTTCCTCAAAAGCATTTGATAAACTCAGCATGGGTATAGCATGTCTTACTGTACCAAATTCTTCCCTTGGAGGAGCTCCAACTCTTTGAGTGGGTGAGTCTGGAGTTACAAGATCCGGAAATTTTTCTTCAAGTTCCTGTAATCTTCGCATCAGTTTATCATATTCAGCGTCGGATATAACAGGTTCATTTAATACATAATAACGATAATCATGGTAGTGGATCTCTTTTCTTAATTTCTCTATCTCCTTTTTAGCTTCCTGCTTTGTTATATCCCTCTCCTTCATATTTTTCAGTCACCTCCTGCAGATAATATTACCAGTTTTAATTTAGCATATTTTTCTTATCTTGAGAAGGGCAATGTTTCCACTTTCAGGAACTCCCACTTGCTATTTTTGTTATCTGTGTTAAGATATGAGAAATTCCTTCAGGAGAGGTAACAATGAACGGTGGAGAATGGGGTGATCCTATTGAAAAACACCTTTTAAGAGTTACTCAAATAGAGCTTGAGAAAAAATGGAAAGAAATGGAAGATAAAAAGGGAATAAGCAAAGATGCCCATTTAAAAATAGAACTCAATAAACTCCCCACCCATTGGATTCAGGCCATATTCCGGGAGCTTGGATATCTGGAAAAAATGGGGAAAGAGGAGCAAATTGAACATATAGCTCACATCTTACATAATAAGAAATTCTTAAAAAAAATACTGGTTGAGTTAAGTAGAAGTTCCCTTTTTATCCTGAAGTACCTTCTCTCCAAGGGAGGGTGGGCTACCTTTCAATGTCTTTCCCGTCATGCCAATACAGATGAAAATAGCGATAGCTGGTGGTGGACAGATAATCCTCCAACCAGTCCAATGGGACAGCTAAGAGCAAGAGGACTTATATTCGTTGGTAGAGCCCCTGTGAAAAAAAGATTATACAAAATTGCAGTTATACCACGGGAATTAAGAAAAATTTTAGAACAGGTATTACCTGAAGTTTACAGGTTAAAAAACACAATAGAACAAAAAAGGGGGGAGAAAAAATCCTTTCTTTACACCGACGAGGGTAGTTATCTGGAGCTTCTGGAGGAAGTGGGGGATTATTTCAAAAATATACCAGGGCCTTCAATAATTGATAAGGAGCAAATAGTAGGTTTTTTAAGATACCTGAGAGGCAAAAATTTATCTTATGAGGAAATTGACCAGGCCTGGGAAGACATCCAGTATTTTATTAATTTTACGGATCAGTTCTTTTTTAACAAGAGAGGATTGGATGATTTTAAAATATGGGAATTTAGCTATTTTGTGTCAAGATTCATTCCCGAGGAGTACGAAGAAGCAGACCTTACCTATGAGCAGGTGCGCAGAATTCTATATACTATAGCTGAGTTCTATGGCTATTTGAAAAAAAGGGGAGAGGTCAAATCCGATGCAGAAATTCAAAAAGCTATCTCCCGCATACTTCAAAATGACGGAAAAGTTGTAAAGGTTCCCATTCCACCTGCTAAAGGTCCAGAGATTCTTCTGGTAGCAGTTGCTCCTGGAAGCAACAAAGAGATACCTTTCACAAACAATGACTTCTGGAGTGCAATAGTTATTTATCTTAAATACAATGAAAACTGGCAATTAATAATATCAGATCTTGACAGAGGGAAAGATTCAAATAGAGAAATAGTAGATGCCTTAAGGAAAAAAAATTACCTGATTCACCTAAGAAAAAAAATGGAGGAAAGCAGGGTTACCCCTTCTCAACTCTTATCTTTTTTAAAACCAGATAAACGGGAAATAGATAGAGCCATAAGATGGTTTTATAAGAAAAAACTGTTAATCTATTAATCCTGGAGAAATTATGTTTAACTCTCAATTAAATGAAGGAAATCCCGTTCCTGAGTTAAGCAGAAGAAAAATAACGGATAGAAGATTATCTTTTGGAATTTACCTTGGTATAATGCTGATATTAATTGGGCTTTTAATCACCATTGCTGCAGCTATGGTAATTTACTGGATTCACCCCAATATTCCCCGTGGAGTTGAGAGCTACTACTACTTTAATTTTAATTACGGACTCCCCTTTTTCCCAGGTTATTTTTCCTATTTTGCGGGATGGACCATAGCCACTGTAGCAATTTTTCTTGCATTGTCCACTGTCTTCTGGTGGTACCAATGGCAACTTTATATACGAAGAAATGAGCATATTGAGCGATCCAAAAACTTAAGGAAAAGTCTATCAGCCTGGTTAAAAGAGAAATATAAGATAAATCTTGAAGATCCGGTAAGCTCTGACATCCAAATTAGCCTGCATGAACAACCAAGAAGTACAGGATTTTTCGTACTCTGGGTTATTCTAAGTTATCTTTTAGCCCCGGTAGGTCTTATATTTACACTTGTAATCTGGTACTGGCTTACTTCGGATTATTACATTCATGAACAGGGGGAGATTAGATTTTTTTATCAATTATCTGAAAAACTCAAGGAGAGAAAAATTTTATTTAACCCAAAAATAGTAAAGCCACTTCCACCCCGCAGTATGATTTTATACATTGTCCTGATGATAATACCAGGGGTTAACCTGGTATGGGCTATCTGGTGGAGCTATGTCTTATTTCAGGATCCAAATACACATTTTGATAGTCATGAGCTATGGGAGTCTCAACTTGAAAAAATCATCGGTGAACCAAAGCCCGCACCATCCTCAGAATCACCAATTGAAATATTAAAAAGGCGCTATGCAAAAGGCGAAATTACAAAGGAAGAATTTGAGCAGATGAAAAAGGACCTTACAGATTAAATTTTTTAATTTTGCTCTTGCACAATAGCCTTCTTAGGACAAACCTGAGCACAAAAACCACAACCCTGACATAAAGAAGGATCTATATAAATATTTTCCCCATCCTCTTTTTCTATTTTTTTATATATAGCAGGACAACCAACCTTAAGACACACCCCGCACTGTATACATTTTTCCTGATCTACCACCCAGGGAGCTTTTTTCTCTTTTTTAATTAAGGGACAGGGGCGCCTTGCAACAATTAGGGATGGTGATTCTTTTTTTATCTCTTCCCTTAAAGCATTTAAAGTTTCCCTGAAATTTAAAGGATCCACAATCCTGATATTTTCTATCCCACAGGCTCGGGCAATATCCTCCGGATAGGTGGTATAGGTTTTCTCTCCCATTAAAGTTCTACCTGTTCCAGGATGATCCTGATGTCCGGTCATCGCAGTGATCCTGTTATCTACAACAATTATAGTGGATATCCCCCTGTTATAAGATATCTCCAGAAGTCCGGTAATACCTGAGTGGAAAAATGTAGAATCTCCAACAATTCCAATTAAAGGTTTGTCTCTAAAACCTGCTTTATCCATCCCTTGAGCTACGGTTATTCCTGCTCCCATACATATAATAGTATCCATTCTCTCATAGGGAGGAAATACCCCTAAGCTATAGCAGCCTATATCTCCGGTAACAACACAATCAATCTTAGAAAGAGCATAAAAAAGCCCTCTACTTGGGCAGCCAGGGCAAAACACAGGGGGACGAGCTGGAAGATCGGTATTATCAGTATCATTTTCTTCCTGCCCGGTATCCTTTCCCTCCATTTTTGCCTTTCCCCGGGCTACCTTATCTGGATTTAACTCCCCCACTCCCGGGAAATAAACCTTACCCTTAACCTTTATTCCTAAACTTCGAATATGCTCCTCCAGGAAATTATCAAGCTCCTCCACCACAACTAACTCATCAAACCTTTTAGAAAACTCTCTTATAAGATCATCAGGAAAAGGGTATGAAAGACCAAGCTTCAGTATAGAGGCATCTGGAAATTCCTCTGCAACATACTGAAAAGCAATACCGGATGTTACTATTCCAAGACTATCCCCCCCTGTAATTATTTTATTTTGAGGGCATCTGTTTGCATAGTTTTGTAACTCGGCGAGTCTTTCTTCCAGCTTCTTTCTCATTTTTCTTCCATAACTTGGTACAGGAACATATTTTTTTGGATTCTTTAAAAATTTTGGATGTTTCGGGATATATTTTCTATCAAGAATTTTAACAGGTGATTTACAATGTGAAACCCTGGTGGTAGAGCGCAGGATAACAGGGGTTTTAAACCTCTCCGATAATTCAAAAGCTGCAATTGTAAAATCTTTTGCCTCCTGACTGTCAGAAGGCTCAAAAATAGGCACTTTAGCAAAACGGGCGTAGTTCCTTGAGTCCTGTTCATTCTGTGAGGAATGCATCCCCGGGTCATCAGCAACTACCACAACAAGACCACCCTCAACTCCAATATAGGACAAAGTCATAAGGGGATCTGCAGCTACATTCAACCCCACATGTTTCATAGCCACTATAGACCTTACACCAACCAGCGAAGCTCCAGCAGCCACTTCTAAGGATACCTTTTCATTGGGAGCCCATTCACAGTAAACCTCATCTTTATAATTAGAAAGACTCTCCAGAACCTCAGTACTGGGAGTTCCAGGATAAGCCGCAGCTACACTTACTCCTGCTTCATAAGCTCCGCGGGCAATAGCCTCGTTTCCGCTTAAAATCATCCATTTCTCCATTATCTTTATCTCCTTTATATAATCTCAGGATAAAAATAGCCTTTTTATATTCTTAACAGAAAAAACCTCATCTGGTTTTCCTTCAGCAACAATTCTTCCCATTCGCATTGCATAAGCATAATCTGCAATTTCTATGGCCTCTGCATTTTGATCTATAAGAAAAATGGCAACCCCTTTTTGTCTTAGATGTATAATTACCTCAAATATTTTGTCAATAACCCCGGGAGCTATTCCATTGCAGGGCTCATCAAGTATCAATACCTTTGAGTTAGTTATAAGGGCTCTGGCAATTGCCAGCATTTGTTGCTCACCTCCAGAAAGAGTTCCAGCTATCTGGGAAGAGCGTTCTTTTAATACCGGAAAAAGCTGATAAACTTTCTCCATCTGTTCTTCCACTTTAGAATCAGGAAGAGTTATACCTCCCATTAAAAGGTTCTCCCTTACACTCATATCCTGGAATAAGTGGCGAGTCTCCGGAACAAAAGCTAACCCCATTTTAACTAACTTCTCTGTAATCATCCCACTGATTTTTCTACCGTTTAAAAATATAGATCCTTTAGACAGGGGAATTAACCCAATAATTGCTTTTGCAAGAGTGCTTTTACCTGATCCATTGGGACCGACAAGAAGGGTTACCTTCCCCTCATCAACTTTGATATTCACTCCCTGGATTACCCTTATCTTTCCGTATCCAGCCTCAACCCCTATAATTTCTAAACAAGACATTTTCTCTTTTTACCAAAATAGGCCTCTATAACCGATTTTTCTCCTCTTATCTTTTCCGGAGTTCCCTCCATAATCTTTTTACCTCTATCAAGAACAATTATCCTCTGAGTAAGATCTAAAAGCATTCCTATATCATGCTCAATAATAAAAATCGTTACCCCTTTTAGATGGATTTTCCTTATAACCTCTGAGAGAATAATAGTTTCATCCTGATTTAATCCAGCCGATGGTTCATCAAGTAGCAACATTTTAGGCCTCAGGGCAATAGCCCGTGCAATTCCAAGAAGACGTTGTTGCCCAAAGGTTAACGAATCAGGACTTTTCTCTGCAACAGAAGATAAACCAACCATCCTTATATACTCCATCGCCTTCTCTTTTACAAATTCTTTTATAAATTTTGTTTTTAAAGTGGGGAAAATTCCCCCTAAAAGACCTATACTTCTACCCTCTGGTATCGCTACCTCTACGTTCTCAATAACAGTTAAATGCTCAAAGACCCTTACATCCTGAAATGTCCTAACCAACCCTTTTTGTGTGATTACATGGGGAGATAAATGCGTAATTTCCTCTCCTTCCAAATATACACTACCACTTACAGGAGAGATAAAACCGGTTATTATATTAAAGAGGGTGGTCTTACCAGCTCCATTTGGTCCCATAAGCCCTACCAGCTCCCCTTGATTTATCTCTAAGGAAACGTTATTAAGGGCTATTAACCCTCCGAAGCGATGAAAAACTTCTCTTATCTGCAGCATTGTTACTCTCCCCTCTTATTTTCAGTATCCCGCCAGGGGTAAATATTATAAATATAACAAGTATAATCCCAAATATTACATCTTCAATATGAGTCACCTGGGTAAGATCTATGGAGGCAAAGCTTCCAATTAGCCTTATCAGTTCTGGAAGTAAAGAGATAACCACAGCACCTATTACAGCTCCATAAATTGAATACATTCCTCCTATAACCACCATTGTGATGATCTTTATGGAAAGAGTTACACTGAACTCTCCAGGTTCTATGCTTCCATATGAGCAGTGTGTAAAAAGAGTCCCTGCGAAAGCAGCAATAACTGATGAAAAAATAAAAATCTTTAATTTTGTTTTAAAAACGTCAATCCCCACACACTCTGCTGCCTCCTCATCCGAGTGAATTGCCCTCAATCTACTTCCAAAAGGAGATCTGGAAAGAAACTCACAAAAAAATACCGTTAGCAAGGCAAAACTCCATACTATATAGTAATGGGAAAAGGAGGAGGAAAATTCAAATCCTCCCAGTTTTATGTTGGGCAAATTGTATAGCCCTATTTCTCCTCCAGTTAAGGGATCTGCAGCCTTAAAAAACTCCTGAATGGCCATCCCAACACCAAGAGTTGCCAGTGATAGATAGTAACTTTTAAGCTTTAAAACAGGATAGCCAATTAAAAATCCCGCAACTGCTCCTATTAGGGTACCTACCGGAATGGTAAGAAAAGGAGATAGGTTAAATTTTATTGCCAATATGGCAGCTGCATAAGCACCTATTCCAAAAAATGCAGCATGGCCTAAGGAGATCTGCCCGGCAAGACCAACTAAAAGAGCTAAACTAACAGAGAGCATAACAAAAAATCCTGCCTGAAGAATAGGCTCCAGAGAATAGGACAAAAGGTATTCAAAGATAAAAGGAGCTGTTAAAACAACTCCAATAAAAACTGCCCATTTTAAAAGAAAAGTTTTTCTCAACTTCTACCCCCAAGAATACCTCTTGGCCTTATATAAAGAACAATTAACATCAAAATTGGGGCAATAACATCTTTATAGGATGAGGCAACAGAGGCCCCAAAAGCTTCTGATAATCCTATTATTAGTCCCCCGGCAATAGCACCAGGCATACTTCCCATCCCTCCAAGTACCGCAGCACAGAATCCTTTTAAACCAAGATTAAGACCTCCCTCGGAACTTGCATAAAATACAGGAGCAATTAAAGCTCCAATTAAACCTGCTAATCCTCCACTTATTACAAATGAGAGCATCCTCATTTTCTCAGGGGAAACTCCGACTATTCTTACTCCAACAGGATCCATCGAACAGGCACGCAGCGATCTTCCCAGTTTTGTACTTTTAAGAAAAAAGTTGAGGGTAACAATTGATCCTGCGCAGACTCCCATAATGAGAAGATACTGAGGATCAACAAGCATACCATATAGAGTTATAAAGTTACTGCCAAAAAAACCTGGAATTCTAAAACTGGAAGGTCCCCATATTAAAGCTGCCAGGGACTTTAAAATAATTGAAATAGCTATAGTTATTATAATAAGAGAGGTGGCAGAGGCTCCTCTTGCAGGAGAGATGGCTAATTTATCCATAGCTACACCCACCACTCCTACCAGCAGCGCTGAAAAAAGGGGAATAAGTACAAGAGGGATCCTCAGCGAGTAAAGAGTATATCCTATAAGCCCCCCGAGCATTACAAACTCTCCCTGTGCCAGGTTGATGATTTTACTGGCACTGAATATCAAAGAAAATCCTACCGCAATAACTGCGTATATACTGGCCCATCCAAGACCGTGAACGAGAATATCTAAGATCACCCTCTACTTTTCTCCTTTTTTTCTCTCATGTAAACAACCCTTTCTGCCTTGCCTGGTTTTCGCTCCAGTTGACCTGGTTTAAATATCTTACTTTTAAGACTCACCCCCAGAGTTTCTCCCAACTTTTTCTCTATTTGAGAGCTATCCACCCCTTCTTCTGCCTCAACATGAAGATATGCATTTTTAATACCATTTTTCTCCTCAACTATTATCTGGTAGTGTTCTCTAACTCCTGGAATGGACATTAAAACCTCCTCTACCTGACCAGGGAAGAAATTAACCCCTTTAACTATAAGCATATCATCCACTCTTCCCTTTATATAATCAATTCGAAGATGAGTTCTACCACAATCACATTTTTCCCTGCTTTTTATACTGGAAAGATCTCCACTGCGGAATCTTATCACAGGAACTGCTCTTCGGGTAAGAGAGGTAAAAACAAGCTCTCCCTCCTGTCCATCGGGAACAGGTTCTCCGCTGTTAGGATCAACTACCTCTACAATATACTGATCCTCCCAGACATGTATTCCATTATGAAAAGGACAGTCCATACCAGTTGTCCCCACCCCTCCTGTTTCGGTCATTCCGTAAATATCAAACACCTCGATTCCAAGGCCACTGCTAAGTCTTTTTTTCATTTTTTGAGAGAAAACCTCGGCACCAAATAGGCCTTTTTTTAAAGAAGGGATACTCAAATTATTGTCCTTCATTACCTCCATAATTCTTATTCCATAGGAAACCACCCCTGTTATTACCTCTGTCTTCAGGTCATTGGCAAGCTTTATCTGTCTTAAAGTATTACCAGGACCTGTAGGAATTACAAATAAACCAGCTTTTCTTGCTCCATGGTAAAATCCAAATCCCCCATTGAAAAGCCCAAAGGAAGGAGTAATCTGGATAACAGTTCCCTCCTCTATACCAGCCATCCTGTAACACCTTGCCATGCAAGTTGCCCATTGATCTATATCCTGTTCTGTATAAAGCATCATTACAGGCTTTCCTGTAAAACCAGAGGACATATGCACTTCTCTTATCTTTTTTTTATCCACACATAAGTACCCCAAGGGATAATTCTCCCTCAGGGTACTTTTATCCATAAATGGTAGATACTTTATATCCTCAAGACTTTTAATGTCTTCGGGTTTAACACCCTTTGAATCAAGGTGCTTTCTATAAACAGGGTTTGATTTATAAAAGTATCCTACTGTATCTTTTAATCTTTTAAGTTGAATCTTTTCAATTTCCTCTCGAGGAGCAGTTTCAATTTCCCTGTCCCAGTAAATACTTTTTAGTGAATTTTTAATGCCATTCATTTGATACCTCTTCTTATTAGTTAGTAATCAATTATCTTCCACTTACCATTTTCTACCGTAATCATAACTAAAGAATCAACTCCCAGACCACAGTGATCCTCTTTTGACATATTGTATATACCTGATATACCAACATACCCTCTTGTTTGCTCAATAGCATCTCTTATTTTTGCCGGATCGGTACCGACTTTTTTAATAGCATTTGCCACAATCATAAAAGCATCCCAGGCATATCCAGAATGAGTACTCACCGGACCGTATTCTTTCTCGTACATTTTAACAAAATTTTGAACCACTTCTCTTTGAGGATCATCTTCTCTTAACTGGTTGGCTACTACAGTTTTAGTTGATGGCATAATAGTACCATTTACAGCATCTCCCCCGAGTTTTAAATAAATAGGATCGGGTTGACCATGACATTGAATAAGGAGTTTCTTCGATCCAAGAGACCTGAAGTTCCTTGCAACTGTAGCTCCTGCTGGTCCAATGGTCCAGCAAATTATCGCCTGAGCAGGAGTTGAGACTAATTTTTTCAACTGAATTGTCATATCTATATCCTGTGTTCCAAATGACTCCTCCCCCACAATTTTGATATTCTCCCTCTTTGCTACTCTTATAAGATCACCTCTTCCTTCCTCTCCAAAGGCATCGTTAGAGGTTATAATAGCGATTTTATCTATCCCCTTCTTTTTTAGATACTGATATATCCTCTCAACAGCTGTTACAGTTTTCTGAGGAGTTTTAAATACCCATTTTTTGGGAGGAACAACAGGCGGGGTTCCTCCAACACATGCAACTACCGGGACTTTAGCCTTTTCTATAGATCTTAAAAGCGCCATGCAGGTTCCAGTTCTGGTAGGACCTATAACTGCAATGACCTTTTTTCTGTAAACGAGCCTTTCAAATTCCCTTATAGCAACAGAATTTTCTCCTTTGGTATCGGCAAAAACAAGCTCTATTTTTTTACCTTTTATTCCTCCCTGCTTTTCAAAATAATCCCGGGCCATCATTGCAACGTACTTGGATGGAACTCCGATATGCCTCGCCGGACCGCTCAAGGCAAAAAGGCAGCCTATCTTTATCACCCCCTTCTGTTCCCCTGAAAACCCGGCTCCCACGAACAAACCAGCAAAAAGACAAAAAACTACTGAAAAAATCACCGCTTTTCTGATCATTTATTCCCTCCTTATAATTTTTAACCTTCCTTATATTTTTATTATTTAAGCGAAGCTAATCGAGGTAAAAAATGGAAGCCATTCAAAAATAATAAATAGCTATTAAATC
>JAGGTG010000209.1 GCA_021163905.1 Candidatus Aerophobota bacterium | reverse complement strand
AGTTCTTTTTTGCTGGTGGATATAGCTAAAGCTCCTGCCTGAAGTATATTTTTAACCTCCTGTTTAGTTTTGATTAAACCACCGGCAATAATGGGAGGAAAGTTTAGATGTTGAAGATCTTCCTTTAAACTGGGTAAAATTATCCCGGGAAGAATCTCTACTGCATCAGGATTGCAAGTTTGAACCACTCTTACCCCGGTTTTCAGTGCTTCAGAGTCAAGAATAAATAACCGCTGAATGGTGATTAGCCCCTCTTTTTTAGCAAACTGGATAAGATTGGTATGGGTGGTCAGGATTCCATCTACTCCTATATTTTTTCTTAAGAAGCTGATCCCGGCTTTATCCCGAGCAATACCTTTCATAAGATCCATATGTGAGAAAAGCAAAACTCCAGAGGATTTAACCTCCTTTTTTATTTTTATCAAATCAAATATATCGCCGACCAGTAAAAATAAAACTCCCACTCCCCTCTCCAGAGCTAAAGGTATATCTTTTAAATTCCTAACCCCTGCAATAACCGGTTTTTCTTTAAGTTTTTCTATAAACACCGGTAGAACCCACCTCTTTTGTGGAGATCACATTAGCTCCACTATTCAAAATATTGGAAACTATCACCTCTCCTAATTTTACAGGTGCTTTCACCTCAATTTTAGACAAATACCTTACACATTCCTTTAACATTCTCCTGGGTATGGGCTTATTGGTTCTCACAGGTAAAAGAGGAAGCCTATCTCCTTTGAGCTTTACAGTGGTAGTTAGTACCCGCTGGGGATTATAAAACTCCTGTCTGGCATAATCTATTCCCCGGCGGCATCTGTTGCCCTTTATATTCTCTATTTTGCCATCTTTTACCATTAGCCTCATCTCACAACTTAGAGGACAAACTATACAGGTAATATTATATGTTTTTTCTGCCATTTTTACAATTTCCTGATGCTAACCTCTAATTCCTTTACATCATCGTTTAATCTAAGATCT
Source organism: Candidatus Aerophobota bacterium (assembly GCA_021163905.1). Classification (GTDB taxonomy): domain Bacteria; phylum Aerophobota; class Aerophobia; order Aerophobales; family B3-G15; genus JAGGTG01. The sequence continues at coordinate 16,390 of JAGGTG010000209.1, read as the reverse complement.
TCAAATGGAACTTCCCATGTTATCATCTGATTGGGCTTAACAATCGGATTTTTTTGTTGAAATATACTCTTTCCCAGTACTAACTTCACCTTTTGTTCAGGATTTTTTACCCTTATAAAAAAACTCACCTTTCCCTGAGCAGATATTATCTGTGGAACTAAGGAACGGATATTTCTTCCCTTTTTTAAATTAATTACTCCTTTAGGTTGCTCTAACTTACCAAGAGCATAAAGAGCGGCATTTTTTCCAGCAACCTCACCCTGCTGGCTAACATAATCTACCAGGTCATTAATCTGAACCACATTACCACAGGCAAAGATCCCCTCAACGGATGTTTGCATTCTCTCATCAACAACTGGTCCCCCTGTGGAAGGATCTATTTCTATCCCGGCAAGGGATGATAATTCATTCTCAGGGATAAGCCCTACAGATAAAAGCAGGGTATCACAGGGTATGATTTTTTCTGTACCGGGAATAGGTTCTTTTTTGGAATTAACTTTAGCAACACTAACAGCCTCCAGTCTATCTTTTCCATGAATAAAAGTTATGGTATGTTCTAAGAGTAGGGGAATATCAAAATCCTGCAGGCATTGAACAACATTTCTCGTTAATCCTCCCGGGTAGGGCATTATCTCTACCACTGCCTTAACCTCAGCTCCTTCCAGGGTTAGTCTTCGAGCCATAATTAGCCCAACATCTCCCGAACCCAAAATGACAACTTCTCTTCCTGGAAGGTAACCTTCTAAGTTTACCCACTGTTGAGCTAATCCTGCGGTAAAAATACCTGCAGGACGGCTACCTGGAATATGAAGCATCTCCCGGGTTTTCTCCCTGCAACCCATTGCCAGAACAAGGGAATTTGCTCTTATTTTAAAGATCCCCTCCTCACTGTTGGTAGCTAAAACTTCTTTATTCTGATTAATTTCCAAGACTATAGTCTTAAGTTTCACATCTATTTTTCTCTTTGTTTTAACCTCATCGATAAATCTTTGTGCATATTCAGGTCCGGTGAGATCCTCCTTAAACCTGTGCAGTCCAAATCCATTGTGAATACACTGGGGAAGTATTCCTCCCAGTTCCTCACCTCTATCCAAAACCAGAACCTCTCCTGCACCCTCTCTTTCAGCTGATAAAGCTGCAGCTAAACCTGCAGGTCCTGCACCAATAATGGCAACATCAGCCTTTATTTCCCTCATTCTCTCACCAGAATAAATATCACTTAGTTTTACCCCATAAAATATTGGATTTTCTCCCTCGCTTGGTTATTTTTTCCAGGGGAATGTTCAGCTCATTCATCATTATCCTCATTATCCTGGGGGTACAAAATCCTCCCTGGCATCTTCCCATACCGGCACGAGTTCTAAACTTTATACCATCCAGTGTTCTTGCTCCCCTTTTTATAGCATCCACTATCTCTCCTTCAGTTACATTTTCACAGCGACAGACAACATTCCCGTATCTTTTATCTTTTTTAATCAATTCTTCTTTTTGCTCTGGCGAAAGTTCCCGGAATTTAATCCATCTGTAACTGGGTTGATAGCTATCTTTTTGAACTAATTTTAACCCCTCCCCCTTGAGAATCTCTGCCACCATCATAGCAATAGCTGGAGCAGCTGTTAATCCAGGAGAATCAATGCCAGCTATATTAATGAATCCCCTAATTTTGGCAGAAGGCTGGATAATAAAATCACCCCCTTCGCTACTGGCTCTCAATCCGGCAAATGAGGCTATAATATCTCTATCATTAATTGCCGGTACTATTTTCCTCACTTTTTCCAAAATCATCTGCAATCCTTTCCCTGTAGTATTTAAATCAAATTTATCATCTATCACCTGGGAAGTAGGTCCAATCATTATGTTTCCATCTACAGTGGGAATAATTAAAACTCCCTTTGTCTGTCTTTGAGGGATAGGAAAAATAACGTGTTTTACCAGCTCTTTTCTCTTTTTGTCCAAAATATACTCCTCTCCCTTGCGAGGAACAATGGTAAACCCGTTGTCTCCTGTCATTCGAGCAATTTCATCGGCAAAAAGTCCGGCGGCATTAACCAGATATTTAGCAAAAAGCACACCTTTTTGAGTTTTAACTACCTTAGCCCCATTATCCTGGAAAGTAACATCCTTTACTTCAGTATCAAGCAAAATCCTTACTCCATTTTGCTTGGCATTTTCTGCCAGAGCCATAGTTAGCTCATAAGGAGATACAACACCAACCGTGGGAGAATAAAGAGCAGCCTTTACCCTTCTGGTTAAATTTGGCTCTATTTGAAAAAGATCATCATCTCTTATGATCTTTAACCCGGGAACCTTATTTTTCTCTCCCTGTGCTTTTAGCTTCTCCAGTATCTTAAGTTCCTTATTTTCCAAAGCTACAACAAGAGCCCCGCATCTTTTAAAAGGTACATTTAACTCTTCACAGAGCTTATCAAACATGGAATTACCTGTTACACACAAATTAGCCTTAAGTGTCCCTGGCCTATCATGAAAGCCAGCATGGATCACACCACTATTAGCCTTACTGGTTCCAAATCCTACCTCTGCCTCCTTTTCAACCAGAGCTATATTAAGTTTGTATCTGGATAGAAAACGAGCAATACAGGAACCTACAACACCTGCTCCTATAATAATTACATCAAATATATCGGTCTTTTTCATTCTATCAACTTACCCTTACAATTAAAAAAGCCCTGTTTGGATTTAAATCCAAACAGGGCTTTCTCTATCTCTCCTGCCCTTTTAATTTAATTATGCTTAACTGCTTATCCTGTTAAGATTTTACATTATAGTCTACAAATGTCAAGTGCCAAGCTCCAGTTTCGGAAAAAATCCTGTAATTCTTTGCTGACCGCCGGGTGTGTTGATGCGTTGATGCGTTCTATGTTCGAGGTTCTACGTCCAATGTTACTTTAGACAAAATAGACCAGACAAACCAAATGAACCAAATCAACCAAATAGACGAAATGGACGAAACAGACGAGATAGACCAGATAGACGAGACAGACGCATCGACCCAATGGACTCAATGACTCAATGACCCAATGGACTCAACGACCCAATGACGCAACAGACGAGATAGACGTCTTAAACCCTTGCCTGGCAGACCTGAAAACTTTCCCGAAACTGGAATAGATTTAAAAAATGATTTATAACTTCTCCAGACAGTCAATTACCATCTCACGAAATCTTTTTTTATCTATCTCCATACAAACCTGAGCATTGGGACGTTTTCCTGAAATACCCTGTGTATCTATTACGGTCTGCCCTCTGGTTAGAGCTCCCTTTGTTTCTATACTTACATAAGCCTGCCTTGTACTAATAAGTTTTTCATCCAGTAAATATCCCACAGCTAAGGCATCATGTATATAACATTCCCGGGTATTTTGCATTTTTTTCAAATAATCCAGCCAGGTAACAGCGGAAAGATAAAAAAGTTTGCTTAGAGGATCTATCTTATTTTTAAGGAGTGAAAAATCCTTTTTTGTAAATCCAACCTTTTGAGTAACATTTAAACCTACCATAACTATGGGTAAACCACTGCTAAACACCACCTCAGCAGCCTCCGGATCCATCCAGATGTTAAATTCTGCTACAGGGGTAACATTACCCGGATAGAAAGCAGCCCCACCCATAATGATAATCTTTTCTATTTTTTCCTTTATACCTGGATTTATAATTAAGGAAAGGGCAATGTTGGTAAGAGGACCAATCCCAACAATAATGATTTTATCCTCACTTTTATTAGCAGTATCTACTATAAATTGAGGGGCAAATGTTGATATAAGGTTATCTTCCATGGAAGGGATAAATTGAAAGATACCTTCTATTTCCCTATCGGGACGTTTTACTTTTCCCGGATAATCCAAAATTATGGGACGATGTGCACCCTGGGCTACCTTTACATTCCTTTGCATTAAATGAAGAAGTCTCAGTACGTTCCTTGTCCCGTAAGATACAGGGACATTTCCATGAACAGTAGTTATTCCTATAACATCAATTTGAGGACTCTTTAAGGCAAGAAGAAGAGCAACCCCATCATCAAAATCAGCTTCTCTGATTCCCAGTCCAGGATCAGTATCTATAATTACCTTTTGCATGGTTTTTTAATAGTTTATTAAAGAATGGCAATAATTTTTGGTTTATTTTTTTCCTCTGCTAACCTCTTATCAAAAAGATGCAAAATAAAAAAGCTAATAGCTAAAAAGAGAGCTCCAAAACCAAAGGGAAAAATCACACCTCCTATCAACATATCCCCTATAGCTGCTCCTACAACAAAGCAGGTGGCAGGAATTAAAAAAAGTAACGTTACCCCTTTTAAAAGCTGGGTTACCTGAATTTCCACTTTAACCCTATCTCCCACTTTAATACCCGGTATCTTATGCGCCTCTATGCTCCTTTTAGCTTCCTTTCTTATCTCGCAGAAACTCGCAATGGAACAACCACCACACTTACCTTCCAGTTCAAGCTCTATTACTGCTATATCCCCCTTGATCTCTACTATTTTCCCCACTTCTATCATAACTCTTACTCCGTCTTTTAAACCTGATTTTGGCTATGTGGTAGGCTAAGTCTTCCCTATTCATGATAATTTATCACTAAAGGATATATCTGGAAAGATCCTCTTTTTCAACTATTTCTCCAAGTTTTTCTCTTACATACTGCTGGGTAATTGTAATTGATTTACCCCTTAGCCTGGATGCCTCAAAGGAAATATCCTCCAGAAGTCTTTCCATTACTGTGTGAAGACGACGGGCACCAATATCCTCTGTTCTTTCATTTACAAGATAGGCAAGAGAGGCAATTTCTTTTATGGCCTCATCTGTAAAGGTAAGTTTAACTCCTTCTGTTTTTAAAAGAGCCTGATACTGTTTTATAAGAGCATTAGCTGGTTCAGTTAGTATTCGCTCAAAATCTTCCTGGGTTAATCTATCAAGCTCCACTCTTATGGGAAATCTTCCCTGAAGTTCTGGAATAAGATCGGAAGGAGAACTTCCATGAAATGCCCCTGCAGCAATAAATAAAATATGATCAGTTTTAACTGCACCATAACGAGTGGCTACAGTTGTTCCTTCCACTATAGGCAAAAGGTCCCTCTGGACGCCCTCTCTTGAAACATCCGCTCTATTTGGCCCTCCATCCACAATCTTATCAATTTCATCGATAAATACTATCCCTGAATTTTCCGCTCTTTGAATAGCTTCTTCTATAACCTTGTCCCTATCAATTAATTTCTGCGATTCTTCCTCAAGAAGTAGCTTCCTTGCCTCTTTTATAGAAACTCTTTTCTGTCTGGGTCTTTTGGGAAGCATATCTCCCAGAAGATCCTGAAAATTCATTCCCATCTGTTCTACACCCATGGGACTGAAAATTTCTATTACAGGTGTAAATTTATCTGATGCCCTTATCTCAATCATTCTATCTTCCAGTTCCCCATTTCTCAGTTTATCCCTTAAAATTTGCCTGCTTATTTGGGCTCTTCTAATCCTATCCTCATTTTCTCCCTCACCCTGGGCGACTTTCTGGGGAAGAGGAAGAAGAATATCCAGTATCCTGTCCTCAACGAGTTTTTCTGCTCTCATCCTCACTTTTTGCATCATCTCCATCTTAACCATATGTACACTTATATTAACAAGGTCCCTGACCATTGACTCAACATCTCTTCCTACATATCCAACCTCTGTATATTTACTTGCCTCTACTTTAACAAAAGGAGCCTCAGCTAACTGAGCTAATCTACGTGCAATTTCTGTTTTTCCTACCCCTGTTGGACCAATCATAATTATATTCTTGGGTGCAACCTCATCCCTTAATCTGGGTGGAAGTTTTTGTCTTCGCCAGCGATTACGCAGTGCTATAGCTACTGCTTTTTTAGCCTTATCCTGGCCAATTATATATTTATCCAGCTCCTTTACAATTGTAAAAGGAGTCAGGTGTTTACTGCCCATATTTTATTCCTCCTTTATTCCAAATTCTCTATGGTAATCTGATTATTGGTATAAATACAGATAGATGCGGCAATACGTATAGAGATATCTACTATCTTTGCTGGATCATAACTGGTATGTTCCCAAAGAGCCTTTGCAGCAGCTTGAGCATAGCCAGCACCTGAACCAATGGCAATTACATCATCATCAGGTTCAATTACATCACCACTTCCCGAGATGACCAGGGTCTTTTCTCTGTCTGCTACGATCATTAAAGCCTCCAGTTTTCTCAGTACCTTATCCTGACGCCATTCCTTGGCAAGCTCTAAAGAGGCCCTTGAAAGATTACCCTGATACTGGTCAATTTTCTTTTCAAATTTTTCAAAAAGAGTGAGGGCATCAGCTACTCCTCCAGCAAAACCAGCTAAAATTCTCCCTTTGTATAACCTTCTAACCTTACTTGCCCTCTGCTTCATTATAGTATTTTGAAAGGTCACCTGCCCATCTCCACCAAGGGCAACCTTTTTATCTCTTCTCACTGCAAGGATGGTTGTTCCTTTAAACAAGTTTTACCTCCCTTCTCGCTAACTTAAATAATATAGTTAAGAACGAGGATGAGATTTGTCATATACTTTTTTTAGATGTGAAGGGGTAATATGGGTATAAATTTGAGTGGTAGACAGTCTCTCATGTCCAAGAAGTTCCTGAACAGAACGAAGATCTGCTCCTCTGTTGAGAAGATGGGTAGCAAAGGAATGCCTCAGGGTGTGGGGAGTTATATGCTTATTAATGCCTACTTTTTTAAGATACTTATTTAATCGCTCTCTCATATACCTGTCGGATATTCTCTCTCCAAATTTATTTAAAAAAAGGGCCCTCTCTCCCGGAGCTATCTTACCTTTCCTGTATTCCAGATACTCCTTTAAGGCAAGCTGAGCGTATTTCCCCATTGGAACCAATCTTTCTTTCCCTCTTTTTCCCTTCACTCTTACTATCTCCTCGTTAAAATCTATACTATCCACATTTAAACTGACAAGTTCTGCTATCCTCATTCCAGTGGCATATAAAAGTTCAAATGCTGCTTTATCCCTGGAAAAACAAAACCCTTCGCCTTCTATTTGATCCAGTAGTGTTGCCATCTCTTCCTCATCTAAAAATGAAGGTATTTTTCTTTTTAACCTGGGACTTCTCAGGGCTGATGTAGGAAAATCCACCAGGATTTCTCTACTGGAGAGAAAGCGAAGAAAAGACCGAAGAGACGATATTTTTCTGGCAAGGGTTGTGTACTTTTTACCCTTTTCCATTAATGATCCAATATACTCTCTTATCAAGGAATAATTGATGTGTTCTATCTTTTTACCCTTATTTTCCAGGAAATTTAAAAAATCCTTTATATCCGAGGTATAAGCTTTAACAGTCTGGGAAGACAGGTTTCTCTCCTGTTCAAGATAAACTGAAAAATCAAGAAGATACTGCATGAGAGATCTTCCTCAATTTGACAATTTCACAGATAACACCATCAAGATTGATTTTTTCTACTACAGTGCTTTTTACCTTTTTCCCACACCTGGGACACTTCAGCCCTCCAGATTGATCCTTCACCAGATAAGAATTTCCACAATAAGGACATGCCTCTTCCACAGGTTCATCCCAGCTTAAAAATTTGCATTCAGGATATCTGCTGCAGGCATAAAAACTCCTACCCTTTTTGGTTAACTTCTCTACTATTTCTCCCTCACAACCCGGCACAGGGCACTTCATTCCTATTTTATGGTCAAGGGGTTTTGTATTTTTACACTTAGGATAATTAGAACAGGCAAGAAATTCTCCAAATTTTCCAATTTTGACCACCATTTTGCTTCCACATTTCTCACAAACCATAGAAGTTGGAATTAAACCATCTTCTTTGATATTCTTCATGTTAGCCTCTGCTCTCTCAAGGTCTCTTTTAAAATGCTGATAAAATTCCCCTACAAGATAGGTCCATTTTTTCTTTCCCTGTTCAACCTCATCAAGACCTTCCTCCATCTTGGCAGTAAAATTGGTATCTATTATGGTTGCAAAATTTGTAACCAGAAGAGCATTTACAATTCTTGCAAGAGGGGTTGGAATAAGTTTTCCTCTAACCCATCTAACGTAACCTCTTTGTTGAATTGTGGATATAATGGGCGCATAGGTACTTGGTCTACCAATTCCCTTTTCCTCCAGAGCTTTAACCAGGGTAGCTTCTGTATAGTGAGCAGGAGGCTGGGTAAAATGTTGCCTTAAAATAATCTTCTCTACACTTAAAGTAGCCCCTGCATCCAGTATAGGTATAGCCTTATCTTTCTCACTTTTTTCCTGATAAACTTTCATAAATCCAGAAAACTTAATCCATCTTCCCTCAAGCTTAAATAAAAGCTCTTTTTTGTTAGGAAGTATACCCTGAATATCAACACTGACCCTGTCAAATTCAGCCTCAATCATCTGAGAAGCCACAAATCTACGCCATACTAAATTGTACAATTTATAATGATCTGATGATAGGTACTTTTTCACCATTTCAGGGGTTAAATCCACTCTTGTAGGCCTTATAGCCTCATGGGCATCCTGTGAGGTTTTTTTATTTTTATAAACAGGTATTTTCTCGGGTAAATACTCTTTACCGAGATTTTTCTCTATCCACTTCCTGACCGAAAGCTGAGCCTCTTTTGCTATACGGGTTGAATCTGTTCGCATATAGGTAATTAACCCCACTCTTTCATCAGCCCCAATATCCTGACCCTCATAAAGATCCTGGGCTATCTTCATGGTTTTAGCAGGAGAAAACCTCAAGTGGGAACTTGCTGCCTGCTGGAGAGTGCTGGTTATAAAAGGAGGATAAGGAAAGACTTTAACTTTAGTTTTTTTAACTCCAACTACTTTGTAGTTACCTTTCACCAGATCCTTCACTATTTTTTCTGCAGATTTTTCATCCTTTATTTTGGGTTTTTTACCATCTATCTGATAAAGATTTGCCTCTATTTTTCTTTTTTTATCATCTGTAAAAATAACAGATAAACTCCAGTACTCCTCAGGGGTAAATGCCTCAATTTCATCTTCTCTCTCGCAGAGAAGTCTTACAGCTACAGATTGAACTCTTCCAGCTGAAAGGCCTCTTTTGACCTTCTCCCAGAGAAGAGGTGAGAGTTTATACCCCACCAGTCTATCCAGAATACGCCTTCCCTGTTGTGCATCTACCTTATTTATATCTATTTTCCCCGGATTTGCTATGGCCTCCTGTAGTGCTTTTTTTGTAACTTGATTAAATACTATCCTCAATTTTTCCTTGTGATCAAGCTCCTGGGATAAATGCCATGAAATAGCCTCCCCCTCCCTATCCATATCTGTTGCGAGAAATATCTTTTCTGCCTCGCTGCTTAACTTGCGCAATCTATTCAGTATCTTCTTCTTTCCAGGAATAACAACATAGGTTGGTTTAAAATCATTATCTATATCAACACCCAACTTATTTTTGGGAAGATCCTTAACATGGCCAAAACAGGATTCTACCTGATAATTGCTACCCAGGAACTTATTTATAGTCTTAGCCTTGGCAGGTGATTCCACGATAACCAGGTTTTTGACCTTTTTTTTCTCCAAATTACCCCTCTTTGATAAATAATTTACCCGGTAACTCTTTTACCATTCTTTTTATCTGTAGCCTCATTAAAATATCCGCAACCTTTGCCACTGGAAATCTGGTTTCTTTAGCTATCTCATCTATATGCACAGGATCAAAACATAACTTGTCCAGTACGGTTTTTTCTTCAAATGAAAGTTGAAGATCAACTGGAACTTTATCCTCTTTTAAAGATGGAAAACCTAACTCCTCTAAAATATCGGAAATATCTTCAACTACCTTTGCACCTTCTTTAATTAACCTATTGGTCCCCCTGCTATAGGGATTTGTTATCATTCCAGGTACAGCAAATACTTCCCTTCCTTGATCCAGTGCGTAATTGACTGTGATCATGGCTCCACTTTTTAAGGGAGCCTCGACCACTAAAACTCCCTTGCTCAAACCACTTATAATTCTGTTACGCTGGGGGAAATTATAGGCAAGAGGCTTTGTTCCCAGAGGAAATTCTGAGATAACAGCTCCCCTTTCAATTATCTGCTGCATCAGCGATCTATTCTCCGGCGGGTAAACAACGTCAACTCCACATCCTAAAACAGCGATAGTTCTTCCACCTTCCTCCAGAGCACCCTCATGGGCAGCGGTATCTATTCCCCTTGCCATCCCGCTAACAACAGTAATACGTTCCCTGGCAAGCTCTCGAGCTAACCTTTTTGCCGCCATCCTCCCATAATTAGTTGGCCTTCTTGTCCCAACAACAGCAACTGATCTTTCATCTTCCTCTTTCAGGTTTCCTCTAACATATAGCAAAAAAGGGGGATCGTAAATATTTCTTAAATTAAAAGGGTAAGAAGGACCATCAAAACTTACAAGTTTTATTCCCAGCTTTTTTATCAGTTTGTAATCATCCTCCAGGGATAGGCCTGGAACTTTTTCTTTTATAAGCTCGAGATTTCTCCTGTTTATTTTAGAAATCTGTAAAAGTTTTTCAAGGGGGGTTGAAAGAATATTATCTATGGAACCAAATTTCTCCAGAAGTTCATTTATTTCCTTTGCCCTTAAAAAGGAGAGTTTACTGAGTAAAATACAGGTTTCTATTTTACTTTGCAGTTTGTTATCATCTTTTTTAAACTGCATCTTCAAGATCTCTCATAACCAGGCCGGATATAAGTTTTGGGTAAAAATAAGTTGACTTGGGAGGCATTTTCTCACCGGCAAGAGCTACATTTTTTATCTGTTCAACTGATACTGGAGCAAGAAAAAAAGCTATCTGGAATTTCCCCTTCCTCACCTTATCTATAGCTAAGTTTACATCAGTGGTAAAATCAATTTCTCTACCTTTCTCCAGCTCGTTTTTCCCCAGTATACCTCTTACAAGATCATCAAGAATAGCTGAGTTTACCTTTTTTGGGAAAGAGACCCCATCTTTTGGAATTAATAGAGAATAACCTTCCTCCCTGCAGTACATTCCAAAAATAGTATTTTTTGTGCTTTTAACTTTAAATAACATCCTTCTTTTTAAATCATCTTCCTTTTTCTTTTCAGAAGCTCTCCCAAGACGCTCCAGATAAAAAAATCTTTTAACTCCCTCTATAAGTTTATGAAATTCATCAGATCTTAATCCCCCTATAAGGCGATGTACGGGAAGAATAGTAACAGGAGATGATTTTGTATTTAAAAAATACATCATCACATAAGATGATGAGTCTCTTCTTAACCTGTCTCTAAGTTTAAGAGCGGTAAAGTAACGATGGTGGCCATCAGCAATGAAAATTTTCTTATCCTGCATAATTTGACAGATCAAATTAACCGTTTTCTGATCCCGTATAGCTGATAAGCTGTGCTTTATTCCCTCAACATCTTCAAACTCATAAATTAATCGTGATTTTTCCATTAGTCTGTCAATCTCACAGGAAGGATCGGCAAAAAAAGAAAATATAGCTGATAGATTAGCCCGGCAGTTAAGCATTAAACTTAACCTGTCCTGCTGGGGCTCCGGGAATATATGCTCATGGGGGAAAACAGTTCCTGTTCCAAACTCCTCTAACCTCATCAAAGCGATAAACCCTTTTCTTTTAAATTTTTCCCCTTCAACTGTATATTCCTGACCGTAAATGTAAATTGATGGAACATCTTCTTTTTTCAAAATCCCGGAGGAAAGCCATTCTCTAAAAAATCTTGCTGCCCTTGTATACTTATTTTCCCTGGAATTATCCCCCTTTTGCTCTTTTCCCAGGATGATTCTTATAATATTAAAGGGATGAAGCTGATAGTAAAAGTTCTGCTCCTCAGGTGATATAACATCATAAGGAGGAGCTACCACTCTGCTTAAATCACCTATTTTTTCTTTATTATAAACTATTCCTCTGAAAGGACGTATTAAAAGCATCTATCTTCTCCTATCCTGGTTCGCTGTTAAGCCAGTCCTTTTCACTGTAGGAGAAAATTTCATGCGAGGAGAAAAAACACCTTATCTCTCTACTTGCAGATTCAACAGAATCAGAACCATGAACTATATTTCTTCTACCATCTGATCCAAAATCACCCCTTATGGTTCCAGGTGAAGCCTCAACAGGAACCCTTTCCCCTATAAGTTCTCTCACTTTTCTTATAACATTTTCTCCCTCAACAACCATGGCAACAGATGGAGCGGTAAGCATAAAATCGACAAGCCCGGGGAAAAATGACTTTCCTCTGTGAGGTTCATAAAACTCCTCTACTTTTTTTCTGTCGGGTCTTACCATTTTTAAAGCAACTATTTTAAACCCCTCCTTTTCTATTCTTTTTATAATCTCCCCTACAAGAGATTTACATACCCCATCTGGTTTTATCAAAACGAGTGTCCTTTCCAACTTTTTCCTCCTAACCTTTGTATTCCCTTGCCAGTGCAACTTTCCCGGTTCTAACGAGCTTTTTTATACCAAATGGTCTCAAAAGAGTTAAAAGACCTTCTATCTTCTCCTCATCACCTGTTACCTCCAGAGTAAGACTTTCCGGATGAACATCAACTATCCGTGCTCTAAATATATCAACCAATCTCATAACTTCATCTCGTTCTCTTCCTCTCGCACTAACCCTTACAAGTACAAGTTCCCTGGTAACGGTTGGCTGGTTGGTAAGATCCACTACCTTTATGACATCAATTAATTTCCTCAACTGCTTGATAACCTGTTCAATAACCTGATCATCTCCAGGAACAACCATTGTTATTCGGGAAACAGTTGGATCCTCTGTTTCACCAACAGCTAAACTATCAATGTTAAATCCTCTTGCACTAAAAAGAGAGGCTATCCTTGCCAGAATTCCAAATCTATTCTCAACCTCTACAGAAATAAGGTGTTTCATATTATCTCCTTATTTCTCTTTTATCCAGGACATCATTTCTCTTAATTTAGCACCCACCTTTTCAATTAAATGCTCCTTATCCTTCTTTCTTAAAGCACTGTAAACCGGGCGATTGGCCATATTTTCTAAAATCCACTCCCTTGCAAATTCGCCTGATCTTATCTCATCCAGTATTTTTTTCATTTCCTTTTTAACCTGATCGTTTATGATTCTCGGTCCTCTTGTAAGATCACCATATTCAGCGGTATTACTAATTGCATCTCTCATTCCGGAAAGCCCTGATTCATGAATTAAATCAACTATGAGTTTTAACTCATGCAGACACTCAAAATAAGCCATCTCCGGCTGATAACCTGCTTCCACGAGAGTCTCAAATCCAGATTTAATAAGAGAGGTAACACCTCCGCAAAGAACCACCTGCTCTCCAAAAAGGTCGGTTTCTGTTTCCTCAGCGAATGTCGTTTCTATAACTCCTGCTCTTGTTCCTCCTATAGCTTTGGCAAAGGACAAGGCTAAATCCTTTGCCTTCCCGGTTGCATCCTGATAAACTGCTATAAGACAGGGAACACCTTTCCCCTGTTCATACATCTTGCGAACCAGAACCCCTGGCCCTTTTGGAGCTACCATAAAAACATCAACATTTGAAGGAGGAATTATCTGATGAAAGTGAATATTAAATCCATGGGAAAAACCTAAGGCAGCTCCCTCTTTAAGATTATTAGCTATATCTTTTTTATAAAGAGCTGGCTGATATTCATCGGGAATTAGTATGTGGATAACATCAACCTTACCTACCAGTTCTGATGCTTTCATTACTTCAAATCCTGCATCTTTGGCTTTATACCAGTTAGGGCTTCCCTCAAGCTCCCCCACTATAACTTTAACTCCACTATCTCTTAGATTTTGAGCCTGGGCATGACCCTGATTTCCATAACCAATTACACCAACCACTTTTTCCTCTATTAACTTGATATCTGCATCCTTATCGTAATACATTTTAGCCACTTTTTTCCTCCTTTTCCTGATAAATTGGGACACCTTCTTTTCCAGTAAGTTCTCTAAAACTTTGAATCAATTTTTTGGTTATCCTCCCAACTCTACCATCTCCTATAGCTCTTCCATCAACCTTTGTAACAGGTATAACCTCAGCAGCGGTTCCTGTAAGAAAACACTCATCACTACTGTACAGCTCTGAAGGAGTAAAAACTTTCTCCTCTACAGGGATATTCTCATTTCTGGCAAGTTCAATAACAACGTTCCTTGTTATACCTTCCAGAATTCCCACCCAGGTGGGAGGTGTTATCAAAACTCCCCTTTCAACAATAAATAAATTATCACCGGTACATTCGGCTATATATCCGTCTTTATTTAACATTATAGCTTCGGGAACACCTCTTGCTGATGCCTCGATTTTAGCAAGGATATTATTCAGGTAGTTAAGAGATTTAATACGTGGATCAATAGCTGAGGGTATATTTCTCCTTGTAGATACGGTAATAACCTCCAGCCCTTCCTCATAAAGCTTCTCCGGGTATATACTTATCTTATCTGCTATTATTATAATTTGAGGGTAAGGACACTTCGCAGGGTCTAATCCAAGATCCCCCTCACCTCTTGAAACAACCAGTCTTATATAGGCATCGTAAAGCTCATTTTTCCTTAGAGTTTCAAGGATCTTCTCCTTTAGCTGCTCCCGAGAAAGTGGAATTTCCAGGGATATAGCTTTGGCAGATTTGAAAAGTCGCTCAAGATGTTCATCCAGTTTAAATACCTTGCCTTTATAGGCTCTTATTCCTTCAAAAACACCATCTCCATAAAGAAAGCCATGATCAAAAACAGATATTTTAGCTGCCTCCTGGGGGACATACTCCCCATTTAAATATACCCACTGGCCCATTTATCTCTCCTTTAAGTTATCTTTTTTGGCCTTAATTGGGGAAATAAAATAACTTCCCTGATAGAGGCAGAATTAGTGAAAAGCATAACTAACCTGTCTATCCCTATTCCCAATCCTCCGGTAGGGGGCATTCCGTATTCCAGTGCTTCCAAAAAATCCTCATCTATAAATCTCTCATCAGCAGATCTTTTTAGTCTCTCTCTTTGCTCCAGGGGATCATTTAACTCAGAATAGGCATTTGCAATCTCCCATCCACTAACAAAAAGCTCAAATCTTTCTACCAGCAAGGGATCTTCCTTTTTTCTTTTAGCAAGAGGAGCTGTTTCAAAAGGATAATCATAGATGATTGTAGGTTGAATTAAATGAGGAACAACACTCTTGTCAAGCAGATGATCCAGGATCTGAGATTTCGAAAGTCCCTCCACATTAAGGCCTTTACTTTTGGCAACCTCCCTTAAATTTTCCTCATTGGTCCAATCAACTTCAATTTTCCCTATTTCTCGGAGAGCGTCTTTAAAGGTAATTTTCCTCCAGGGAGGAGAAAAGTCAATTTCAGTATCAGCATACTGAACTTTTAAACTCCCCTTTAATTTATAAGCTACCTCACATATAATATCCTGCGTAAGCTGCATTATATCAAAATAATTTGCATAGGCCTGGTAAAGCTCAAGCATGGTAAACTCAGGATTATGGAATCTATCTATACCTTCATTTCTGAAATTTTTATTCATCTCGTAAATCTTCTCCAACCCTCCTACCACGAGTTTTTTAAGATAAAGCTCGGGAGCTATTCTCAGATAAAAATCTCTACCCAGAGCATTATGGTATGTCTTAAAGGGGCGAGCAGTAGCACCTCCGGGAACATACTGCATTATGGGTGTCTCGACTTCTATAAAATCTCTTTTATCAAGAAATTCTCTTATAGTTTTTACTATCTTCCCTCTGGCTAAAAAAATCTCCTTTACCCGGGGATTCACCAGAAGATCAAGCCACCTTTTACGGTAACGGATCTCAACATCCTGAAGTCCGTGCCATTTCTCAGGTAGAGGATGGAGAGATTTTGCAAGGAGAGTAAAATCTTCTATCTCAACTGTCAGCTCCCCTGTGTGTGTTTTAAAAACCTCACCTTTGACACCAATAATATCTCCTATATCAATTTTAGATAAAAGCTCGTATTTATCATTTAACCTGTCAAATCTACCGTAAAGCTGGATTTTATCTGTTCCATCCTTTAAATCAAAAAAAGTTGCCTTACCATGTGCCCTCTGGGCAATCACCCTTCCTGCTATACTAACATTAACAGCGGTCTTTTCACCCTTTTTTATCTGGCCGAATTTCTCCCTTATTTTTTTAATTTTATCCTGGGGAGAAAATCTCTCCCAGTAAGGATTACCCACCAATTTAATCCACTGGGCTAATTTTTCTTTTCTTTCTTTAACCAGCTCATCCTCTGGTAAAGGCATTTTAAGCACCATCTAAATTTATTTGCAACTTATTCTATAAAAAGCTTTTGGAATGTCAAATTACAGGTTTTAATGTAGTGCCAGTTGATCAGTTGATGCGTATATACGTTCTATGTTCGAGGTTCTACGCTCAACGTTGCTTTAAACAACTGACTCAAGGACGCAA
>JAGGTG010000130.1 GCA_021163905.1 Candidatus Aerophobota bacterium | reverse complement strand
TAATAACAGAGTAAATTTTTTTAATTATCATCTACAACGAACCATCGAAAAAGGCCGGAAATTCACAAACCACCTTCTAAGTATTGGACTCTATTATTTCTTCGCAAATACCCCCTTTATTTAAAAATAACAAAGAGAAAAAAGATGACTAAAGATAAGCAGAAGATAAAAAATAGCTGTTTAAATTGGGAAGAAGAACTTGATTCACTTAAGGAAAAAGTTGAAACTTTAATTAAAACCATCCCCTCTCCGTTAGTTTTTCTAAGACCTGATGGAAGAATTAAGCTTTTTAATCCAGCTTTTGAAAAAATAACAGGATATAGAGCCAGGGATGTTATAGGTAAGAACTGGTTTTCTCTTTTTGTGCCTAATGGTGTGAGAAAGGATGCAAAGAGTTTTTTTGAGCGAGCTGTAAAAAATAAGCTGTCCTGCAGCTCCGAGTGCTCTATTTTATCAAAAGATGGCAAAGAGAGGATTATCCTCTTTCGTATTAATCCTGTTTTTAATAAAAAAGGTGAGGTCGATACAGTTGTGCAGATTGGGTATGATATTACTGAACAGAGAAAAGAAGAGGAAAAAATAAGACATCTTAACCTTCTGTTAAGAAAAGGCAGAAGAATTGATCAGCTTACCTTGGATAAAAAAGATGAGGAGAGACTATTTCAGGGTGTATGCGATATACTCTTTGGGATAGAGGAGTATAAGTTTTTATGGATAGGAAAATTTGAAAAACAAAAAAATACTATCATACCAGTGGCAAAAAAAGCATCCTGCGAGAGATCTGGATTTATAGAGATGATTATAAATAGTAAAAGAATAAAAAATCCGGTATATGATTCTATTGCTACAGGGAAAATTGTGGTGATAAATAATGCTACCGAAAAAAGGTGCTATAGGTCTTTTGTTAAGAAGATGCATGGGGAAGGTTTTCTCTCTTTGTTAAGTGCACCTTTTATAGTTGATGAAAAACCTTACGGAGTACTCTGCATTTTTTCTGATAAGGACTTTATTTTTTCTGAGGAAGAAGTTCAACTGCTTGGTGAGATTTCACATGATATCTCTCTTTTCTTAAAAACTATATGGGAGGAAAAGGAATTAGAGAAAGCACAGAGAGAGATAAGGCAATCTCTTCAAAGACATCGCATAATTATCGGGGGAATTATTGAGGCTATTATTACAATTGTTGAGAAAAAAGATCCCTATACGGCCGGTCATCAGCGAAATGTAGCCAGGATTGCATCTGCTATAGCTAAAAAGATGAATCTTAAAAGAGAGGAAATTGAGGCAGTCCGTGTTGCTGGAATGTTACATGATGTTGGTAAGATTTCTGTCCCATTTGAAATTTTAGCCAAACCTGGCAGGTTAACAGAAAATGAGATGAATATTATTAAAGAACATCCTAAAGTTGGTTATGAGATACTAAAACAGATAGATTTTCCCTGGCCAGTTGCAGGCATTGTTTTGCAACATCACGCGAGGGTAAATGGCTCAGGTTATCCTTATGGAATTTCAGATAATGAGATTCTACTTGGAGCAAGAATTTTAGCTGTGGCTGATACCATCGATGCTATGTCATCTCATCGTCCTTTCAGACCAGCTCTTGGGTTAAGCAGGGCTTTAAAAGAAATTGTTAGATATAAAGGAATTCTCTACGATGTGGATGTTGTAAATGCCTGTCTTAAGGTATTTAAAAAAGATCGTGGTTTTTATTCAAGATTTAACAGGCCATCGTAGCTTTGCTTGTTTAAAATTAGCGGGGAGTTTGAATTTGCTTAAATTTTTATTTAAATTAATGGTTTTTATTTTGGTAGGTGCTATTTTAGGGTTTTATGGACAGCAGGTTACGGCTAATTCAAAAGATAATCTACTTCTTCCACTTTCTCTTTTTGCCCTTCCTGTTATTTTCTCTCAGGATGAAAAAATAACCTCCGATCTATCCTCTGAGTTTGACAGTGGATCAGGTAGAAAACTTATGGAAATTCTTAGTTTTTTTGGAGACGGTGGTTTTCATATTTTTCTTCTGGGATCTCTTTATTTCCATCCAGATACCTACACCAGAGAAACCGCCCGTCTTGCTTTTAAATCCTGGGTAAGGGCAGGTATATATACAGGTATATTAAAATTCTCCTTTGGGAGAGCAAGGCCTGATCAGGATAGAAAGGGGTTTTTTGGCCCGGGTTTTAAATACGACTCCTTCCCTTCTGGTCATACCTCGGCTGCCTTTTCTCTTGCCACTGTTCTGGGGGAAAGGTACAGGAAGATGAAAGGATTTTTTTACACTACAGCTACTCTTGTAGGATTATCAAGAGTAGCATTGAGAAGACACTATCCCTCAGATGTTCTTGTTGGTGCTCTTATAGGGTATTTTGCAGGTAAACAGATTTTAAATGAATCAAATAGTAAAAAGAGTAATTTTACCATTTTCCCCACTTCCCGGGGATTGGGGGTTTGTCTAAGTATAAGATAAAAGAAAAATTATGGATTTTCCTTTATCTTTTCCTTTTTCCAGGCATGAATAATTTTCTCAATTTCATTTATCTCCTTTCTAAATTCCTCCAGCCTTTCAAGGATTGGATCGGGAAGATTTCCATGATCTAAAGCTATCCCTGGCACCCTTTTTCCTTTGTGCTTAACTATTCTACCCGGGACTCCAACAACAGTTGAATCAGATGGAACATCTCTTATAACTACAGAACCGGCTCCTATTCTAACATTATCTCCTATTTTTATGTTTCCCAGAATTTTTGCTCCTGCTGCAACAATTACATTATTTCCAAGTGTGGGATGTCTCTTTCCTTTTTCTTTTCCGGTTCCTCCCAGAGTTACTCCCTGGTAAAGAGTCACATTATCTCCTATTTCCGTAGTTTCCCCTATAACAACGCCCATTCCATGATCGATGAAGAATCCTTTTCCTATCTTTGCTCCCGGGTGGATCTCTATACCTGTGAAAAAACGGACTATTTGAGATATAAGCCTTGCTAAAAAGTAAAATTTATGCTTATATAGAAAATGAGCAATTCTATGCCAGAAGATAGCGTGAAGCCCGGGGTAAAGTAAAACCTCCCATATACTTCTTGCAGCAGGATCTCTTTCAAATATGGCCTTTACATCCTCAAACATTTTATACCCTCTTAAAATTTGCTATACATTTTACAAAACCAGCTCAGAAAATCAAGCTTGCTTTTTTTCTTAATCTTTGGTACACTATTAACTGTTAAATTAAATAAGGTATTCTGACAATTTGGTTTGAGAAGATTTCTTCGAGCTATCTTACCTACGGGCTTTTTGCCTATGGAGGATAGCCGATAGGGTATAGTTAGAAATGGCTATGCCTCCCGTGTTTGGAAAGAAGAAATCATTTTAGATAAGGCCAATATCTTTTTTCCAAACGATATTGGCCTTTTTATTTGGAAAGTAAAAGGGGGACAGATGTGTTTTTGGAAACTGTTAGTATCTTTTGTCTTGTTGGTTAGTTTGGTTTTACCGTTCGGTGAAGCTTTTGCGCAGCTAAAGGGAAAACTTATCATTTTCCATGCGGGGAGTTTAGCAGTTCCTCTTGCTAAAATGGAGAGGGAATTTGAGAAGAAATATCCCAAGGTAGATGTCTTACGAGAAGTTGCAGGCAGCATAAGATCTGCTCGAAAGATCGTCGATCTCAAAAAACCCTGTGATATTATGATTTCATCTGATTATCATATCATAGATGATTTACTTATTCCCAGCTATGCAAGCTGGAACATCCAATTTGCCACCAACCAAATTGTTCTCTGTTACACAAATAAAAGCAGGTATTCCGATGTTGTTAATGAGAAAAACTGGTATAAAATTTTATCTACCAGAGATGTAGTGTGGGGGCATTCCGATCCTGATATTGATCCATGTGGATATAGATCTTTAATACTGCTTCAGCTTGCTGAGAGATACTATAAAAAGCCAGGGCTATATCAACGATGTATCACTAATTGTCCAATGGAAAATGTGAGGCCCAAGTCAGTAGAGCTAATATCTCTTCTTCAAACGGGGAATATGGATTATGCTTTTGAATACTTATCTGTTGCCCTTCAGCATAAGCTTAAGTTTATAAGATTGCCCGATGAAATTAATCTTGGTTCTTTTCAATACGAGGATTTTTACAGACAGGCTAAGGTAAAGATTGCTGGAAAAAAGCCAGGAGAGTTCAGGGAAGTACAGGGAAGCCCCATTGTCTACGGTATAACACTACTTAAGAATGCTCCTGACAGAAAGGCAGCTATTGCTTTTTTAAAGTATTTTTTAAGTCCTGATGGAGGATTAAAAATTCTCGCTGAAACAGGTCAGCTACCTATTGTTCCTCCTGTTGTGCCCACGGAAAAAATGAGGCAAGAGCTCCCTGGAGAACTTCAAGGGTTAGTTAAAAGTTTGAGGTAGAAAGAAAAATGAGGAGGAAAAAAGATGTTTTTCTGGTAGTTACTGTTATATGTGGACTTCTTGTTATAGGTTTTATTTTACTTCCCCTTCTTAAAATGTTTACCTCACCCTCCTGGGAAAATCTTAAAGCTGCAATTCAGGATAAAAAAGTTGTTAAATCGATCTGGCTAAGTATTTATACTGCAGGACTGGCAGCTATTATCTCCTTTGTGGTTGGAACCCCTTTTGCCTATTTTTTAGCTCGCAGGGAATTTTTTGGAAGAAAAGTTATTGAAAGTATTATTGATCTTCCCATGGTTATTCCTCATCCAGTGGTAGGAATTGCTATTTTAAGTGTTGTGGGGAGAAACTACTGGTTTGGTCAGATTTTAAGCAAGATAGGTATTAGAGTGATGGGAAGTGTGTTAGGAATTGTTACTGTTTTAACCTTTGTGGGGATTCCTTTTTATATTAATACAGCAAAAGATGGATTTGAAAGTATCTCTCCCAGACTGGAGAATGTATCTCGCAGTTTGGGAGCATCTATGTTTAGTACTTTTTTACGGATTACCTTTCCTCTTACCTGGCGCAGTATGCTGGTAGGTATAGTTATGTGTTCCGCAAGAGCTATCAGTGAGTTTGGAGCAGTAGTGGTTATAGCCTACCATCCTATGACTGCTCCTGTTATGATTTATGAGCGATTTGAGGCATACGGTCTGGCTTACTCTCAACCGGTAGCTGTCCTGCTTACCCTGGTGTGTTTGATTTTATTTTTATTTTTGCGTGTTTTATCTTTGAAACATCAGGAGAGAAAACTGATAAAATGATAAAAATCAAAGGTCTTTGTGTTGATTTTCCTGATTTTTGCCTTAAAAATATCAATTTATCCATTAATAGGGGAGATTTTTTTGTCCTCCTGGGTCCTACAGGGTCAGGTAAAACACTTCTTTTAGAAGCTATTGCCGGTCTTGTTCCTGTTGAAAGGGGAAAAATCTATATTAACGGTATCGATGTTACCAACCTGCCTCCGGAGGATAGAGGTGTCAGTATTGTTTATCAGGATCTTGCCTTATTTCCTCACCTGACTGTTCTGGAAAATATCAAGTACGGGCTGCATTTTCATAAAATTGATAAAATCCAGGCTGAAAAAAAGTTAAACTGGTTACTTGATCAATTAAAACTCCGTCCACTTATCGGCCGTTTTCCAGTAAATTTAAGTGGAGGTGAGATGCAAAGAGTAGCCCTGGCCAGAGCTTTGATGATCAATCCGTCTGTTTTACTTCTGGATGAGCCTTTAAGTTCTCTGGATCCGATCTTTAAGGAAGAGATTCGTGGACAATTGAAAAAGCTTCATCAGGAAACAGGTTCTACTTTCCTGATGGTGACCCACGATTTTACAGATATTCTTTTTATGGCCAGTCGTGTTGCAGTGATAAATGAAGGTAAAATAGAGCAGGTAGGAGATGTTGAAGAGATCTTTCAAAGACCTCGTTCCCGCTTTGTAGCTAATTTTGTGGAAGCACGTAATATACTTTGTGGCTATTTAACTGGCAGTAATAACCACAGGTATATTGATACGGGGAAGATAAAAGTTGAATTTGCCGAGAATACTACAGAAAATGGGAAAAAGGTGTACTTTGTAATAAGGCCTGAAGATATAATTGTTTCAAAAATACCCCTGCAATCCAGTGCCCGAAATTGTTATTTGGGCAAGGTTACTGAAATTACAAATAGGGGAGCTATAATTTATCTTAAGGTAGATGTGGGTAATGAACTAACAGCTATGATTACAAAAGCCTCTTTTGAGCAGATGAGTATAAGGGAAGGGGATAGTGTTTATCTTACATTTAAGGCATCGGCAGTGCACTTGTTTTAAGATACAGGGTTAATTAACCGGATAAACGAAATAGACCAAACAGGTGAGGTTAAAAATGATTAGCATGGAAGATGCTCTTGAGATTGTATTGAAACAGGTGAGTGTTTTATCCTCCGAAAGGGTAAAATTACTTTCTTCTCTGGGAAGGGTTTTATCCGAGAATATCTACAGTGATTTTGATATTCCTGGGTTTAACAGGGCAGCTATGGATGGATATGCAGTAGTTGCCAAAGACACAGTTCATGCCTGTTCGGATCGCCCTGTTACTCTAAAGGTGATAGACGAGGTTCCAGCTGGATTTAAAGTAAAATCAGCTATCAGTTCAGGTAAGGCAATTAGGATTATGACAGGAGCTGTTTTACCAGAGGGGGCTGATGCAGTGGTAATGGTAGAGTACACTGAGGCAAGGGGAGATAAAGTAATGGTATTTCGTTCAGTAAAAAGGGGAGAAAATGTGAGTTTTTCCGGTGAGGATGTAAAAAAAGGTGAGCTGGTTCTTCCTCGCGGAACTTTAATTAGACCACAGGAGGTTGGAATGCTTGCTGCTTTAGGAAAAACAGAAGTTTATGTAACCAGAAAGCCTAAGGTAGCTATTATATCAACAGGAGATGAGTTAATTGAACCGGGAAAAACTCTTGAAAAAGGTAAAATTTACGATAGTAATAGTTTTTCCCTTTTTTCTCAGGTGTTAAAATGCGGTGCAGATCCTGAGAGAATTGGTATTGTTCCCGATGATAAAGATGAACTTTTACATAAAGTTAAAATGGGGCTTTCCTCTAATATTCTTCTTTTGTCAGGAGGGGTATCTGAGGGTAAGTATGATCTGGTAAAGGAAGTTTTAATGGAAGCCGGGGTAAAACCACTTTTCTGGAAAGTAGCTGTTAAACCGGGAAAGCCTACATTTTTTGGTATCAAGGAAAGAACGCTTGTATTTGGACTTCCCGGGTATCCTGTTTCCTCAATGATGAATTTTGAAAATCTGGTAAAACCGGCTATTTTTAAAATGCTTGGACGAGAGGGGTATAAAAGAATTAAGATAAGGGCAGTTTTAAAGGGAGAGATTAAAAACAGCTCTGGTAGAAAAAATTTTATAAGGGTAAGATTGATTGAGGAAAACGGTAGGTGTTTGGCTATTCCTGCTCCTTCGCAGAAATCCGGGGTACTAAAGTCGATGGTGTGGGCCAATGCTGTTGTAGTTTTATCAACTGATGTTAGAAAAGTTAAAAATGGTGAGGAAGTTCTGGTGGAGATTCTGGATTAAAGGAGTTTAGATGAAAGTTGATTATCTTAGAATATCCTTGACGGATAGATGTAATTTTAACTGTATTTACTGTCGACCTTATAAGAGGATAAAAATTTTAAATAGAGCTGATCTTTTAAGTTTTGAAGAAATAGTTGATTTTATCAGATTAGTGGTAAAATTTGGAATAAGAAAGATAAGATTAACAGGAGGGGAGCCTTTAATAAGAAAAGGTGTAATAGAACTAATTAATATGATTTCCAAAATAGAGGAGATAAAAGAGATCAGTATGACCACCAATGGAGCAAAACTGGAGGAGTTTGCCTCTGGTTTAAAAAAAGCGGGTCTTTCCCGGATAAATGTAAGCCTGGATAGTTTGAATGAAAAAAAATTTACTCAAATTACAGGATATAATGGATTATCCAGGGTTTTGAGGGGTATAAGGATTGCCACGGAAGCAGGGTTAAATCCTGTGAAGATTAATACGGTGGTACTTGGTGGAATAAACGATGATGAGATCCTTGATCTTGTGGAGTTTTCCCAAAAAAATTATCTTATAGTTCGTTTTATAGAATATATGCCTATAAATGGGATGGGAAATAGAAAATGGTATGTTTCAAATGAGATTGTGAGAAATATAATTGAGAAAAGGTGGGGGAAACTTAAACCGGTACCCTTTATTGGCAATGGACCTGCAAGGTACTTCGTTACAAGAGAAAGCAATATCCCTGTTGGTTTTATAAGTTTTATAAGCCATCCTTTTTGCAAGGAGTGTAATCGCTTACGTCTTACCTGTGATGGTAAACTTAGACCATGTTTAATTTCAGATTTTGAAGTTGATGTAAAAAATGCCCTTAGAAGTAAAAGAAACAGAGAAAAGAATATTGGAGAACTTTTTAGGGAAGCTGTTGATTTTAAAGTCAAAAGAGAAAAAAAATTTACCGGATTTGATTTTAAGAGGGCAGGTAAGTTTATGTTTCAAATAGGAGGTTAACTTGAGTGATATAAGAATGATCGAGATAACAGAAAAATCTATAACAAAAAGGGAGGCTATAGCAAGAGGAGAGGTTATTTTATCTCCTGATACGGTAAGGTTAATTAGAGAGGGAAAAATACCCAAGGGAGATGTACTTAGCTGTGCTCAGGTTGCAGGTATTATGGCTGTTAAGAAAACACCTTATCTTATCCCCATGTGTCATCCTGTACGTATCACAGGAGCAAGTATTAATTTTAAATTAAAAGAGGATAAAATTGAGATTGAGGTGAGAGTAAAAGCTGCTGATAGAACAGGTGTAGAAATGGAAGCTCTAACTGGCCTTGCCGTAGCTGGACTTACCATCTACGATATGTGTAAAGCAGTGGATAGGGATATTTTGCTTTCCAATATGCGGTTGATAGAAAAAAGAGGAGGGAAAAGCGGTAATTTTATAAGAAAAGAGGTTAAAGAGAAAAATGGAGGGAAGAATAATTTCCATTAATATCAGCAGGGAAAAGGGTACTTCTAAGAAACCGGTAGAGAGGGCTTATCTCAGGAGGCAATATGGTATTTTAGGAGATGCTCATGCCGGGAAATGGCATCGTCAGGTAAGCCTTTTAAGCTGGGAGAGTGTAAAAAAATTTACTATTAGCAGAAAAATTTCTCGAGAGTTTCACCCAGGAGACTTTGCTGAAAATATTACAGTTGACATTGATCTTTCTTGTCTAAAAATAGGAGATTGCATCAAACTGGGCAGTGATGTACTGATAAAGGTGACCCAGATAGGAAAAAAATGCCATAGAGATTGCGCAATTTATAAGGAGATAGGAAAATGTTTAATGCCAGAGGAAGGTATCTTTGCTGAAGTACTGGAAGGAGGAGAAATTCGCATAGGTGATAAAATAAAGGTGGTAAATGATGAAAATAGGAATAATTACGGTAAGTGATAGGTCATTTAAAAAGCAAAGGGAAGATTTAAGCGGTCCCCTTACAAAAAAGATGGTTAGCAATTTAGGTGAGGTAGTAGATTATAGAATAGTTCCTGATGATAGGCTTATTATCTCCCGGACTATCAGAGAGTTAATCGATGAGGCAAAGGTGGATTTAGTTTTAACTACAGGGGGAACAGGACTTTCTTCCCGTGATGTAACTCCAGAGGCTACAGAAGATGTGATAGAGAAAACTCTTCCCGGTTTTGGAGAGATAATAAGAGTTAAGGGATTTGAAAAAACTCCTCATGCTCTTCTTTCCAGGGCTATAGCCGGTGTTAGAAAAAAAAGTCTGGTTATCAATCTTCCCGGAAGTCCTAAGGCAGTTAGGGAAAGTCTGGAACTTATTCTGCCGGCTATTCCGCATGCCCTTGAGATTATAAAGGGACCTTAAGCCAAGCAGGAGAAAATCTAACACTATCAATTGGTTTGTCGGTTGAGTCGGTTTGTCAGTTAATGTGTGGATGTGTAAATGCGTTCTATGTTCGAGGTTCTACGTTCAACGTTACTTTAGACCCAATGACCCAATAGACGAAATAGACGAGATAGACGAAATGGACGAAATAGACGAGACAGACGAAATAGACGAAACAGACGAGCCAAAACTTCTATTGCCATTTTTTCAAACATCCTGTATTATAGTAGCAAAAAAGCTGTGGTGATATGAAAAAGGTAGTATTTTTTATTTTATTTGTAACATTTTTCCTATCCATTTTTTTATCATTTCCAGTTTTATCCAGGAGCAATTTAATCTCATCTTCTGATTCATCGGGGAAATCCTCACCCACCTTTTTACAGGATTTCAGATTAAAAATAACGGATCCTTCTTTCAGTGATTTATTTTTTTCCAGTTCCAAGAGAAAATCAAAAAATTCCTTTTTGTCCGAAAATTTCAACCTGAAAATAAAAGGTAAAAAAGTTATAGGTATAAAGTATACCCATTTTGATTATCTAAGTCCCCAGGCGAGAAAGGAAAAACCGTCCTCCACGGTTGAGATCAATCAAAAGCTCCAGTTCAGTGCAAAGGGAAGTATTGGAGATAGAATAACCGTCAATGTAAACTACGATGATACAGCTCCTCGAAGCGAGCAACAGAAGATAAATCTTGTTTATAGAGGGAGAAAAAATGATATAATTCAGGAAGTTGCCCTGGGGGATATTAAACTTGCCCTGCCCAAAACAGAGTTTACCTCTTACAATAAGAGTCTTTTTGGGGCAAGGTTAAAGGCAAAATGGAAAGATTTTTACCTCACAGGGATCGGTTCTGTAACCAGGGGAATATCAGAGGTAAAAACCTTTACAGGGAAAACTACCACTGAGGAGAAGGAAATTCCCGATACAGCCTACACAAAAAGGACTTACTTTAAAGTTTTCTTTGATCAGATGGATAAATACCCTCCAGAATTTTTTGGCCCTTTTTCCTATACCCAGGGAACTGTTGAGGTGTGGATCGATGACCAGAACGGGACAAACAACGTAAGCGGGGTTACCACTCATATGACGGTTATAGGGGAGCCTGTAAATGGTGCCACCGATACCTATACAGGTTATTTTGACCTTCAGTATCCCGGGCAGGACTATACTGTGGATTATTCAAAGGGGATTATAAAGTTTAACAAATCAATTGGTGAGCAGTACGTAATAGCCCTTGCCTATAAAGATGCTGATGGAAACCGTCATCCTGCATCAGGTTACAGAATGATAATGAAAGGTCCTGATGATAAGTACTATAAGTACAGACTCTGGGATTACTATTATCTTGGCTCGCAGAGGATAAGTCAGGATGGTTTTGTTCTTCAAATCAAGGATCTTTCAGACAATATCGTGTATGATTGGGAAAATCCTGACAGGTATCCTGATTACAAGGTTAATGTGGATTTTGACTTTGGTATAGCTCAGGTAGTTAAGCCAACCTCTCCTGTAACTGCTGAGACTTATTACAAGCCCTTTCCCGATGCTTATCCTCCTGATTCTCTTCATCGTTATACCATCTATACCAGATACACCCATAGTGTTGGTGTTTATCTTCTTCATCCTGATATAGTTCCGGAAAGTGAGAGGGTTTATGTAAATGGAAAACTTCTTACCAGAGACAAGGATTACTTAATTGATTATTCTTCTGGATATTTAAGTTTCGTAGACCCTAATCTTATAGGTTCTGATACCAAAATAAGGGTTGAGTATGAGTGGATGCCCATTATGGGAGGACAGGCTACTTTTATGGGGGGGAGGATTGAGTATAAACCTGGCAGAATTTTCTCTTTGGGTTCAACTTTTCTTTCCCAGAACGCCTCTCCTGCCGACAAGATCCCCCCTCTGGGTTTATCACCTGCCTCTCATAAGGTGTGGGAGGCAGATTTAAATCTTAACTTCAGGCCAAACCTTGGTTCTTTATGGAAGGGAAATTTTCCACTTGGGATTTTATTTACCGGGGAACTTTCCCATAGCAACATCAATCCCAACACCTTTGGAGCTGGTATGCTGGAGGATTTTTCCACCAGTAAGGTGGAGGACCCTTTGCCTTTAGGAAAGGATAGCTGGAGGTTAGGAAGCCAGCCCCCGGATGTAGATTTTAACCTGCGTGATAAGGTTACAATATCCGATGAGAGGATAAAGGCAGAAGATGTCAATCCTTCCTGGAGTAGCAACGAGATAACGGTTCTTAAACTTACCTATGATTTTACCGGGACAGATAACTGGGATTCTGTAACCTGTCCTATTTCTCCTGTGGGAAAGGATTATTCTCATATGAAGTATCTTGAGGTTTGGGTTAAGGGGATACCTGATGATGTCAAGGTTTATCTTGATATTGGTATTGTTAATGAGGATGTTGATGGAGATGGAATTCTTGATACCGAAGATGTTAATGGAGATGGAATCTTAAACCCGGGAGAAGATACCGGAATTATGCTGGGAGATAGGCTTATAGGGAAAGATAATGGTAAACTTGATACAGAGGACCTTGATGGAGACGGGATTTTGGATACCACGGAGAATTTTTCCACTTATCTTTTATCCAGTGAGTATAAAAAGGAGTTTTCCACCGGTTGGTGTAAGTATACTATTCCTCTATCAGATTATATTTCAGGAAGCACAAGCTGGGATTCAGTAAAGAACCTTGTTAAGGATATTCGTATATGGGTTAAGGGTTCTAACTGGTCTGGAACAATCGAATTTGCCAGGATCACCACCTTTGGTGATAGGTGGCAGAAGAGTAATGTTGAAGTTAAGGGGGTTAATAACTACGATGATCCTGATTTTCCCAATCCTTTTGATAGTCCTGAGTTTCGCAGTTACTACGAGAGAATGTATAAAAGTACCAAAACCTCTGAGGGAAAGTGGAAAAAAGAATCAGCCTTAAGTCTTTTGCCCATTTCAGGCGATACCTCCGGTTACATTCAACAGACCTTTATATCTGCCAGGGACTTTTCCAATTATCGCCAGATTAACTTCTGGATTTACCAGAGCAAAGGAGAGGGAAATTTTTACCTCAAGTTTGGACAGGATGTGGAAACTAACTACTATTCCTATACAACTGCTTTGAGTTCTGTGACATGCAATCAATGGGTAAAAATACAGATTCCCTTCTCCCAGCTTGAAATAGAGGGGAGTCCCTCTTTTAGTGAGATAAAGCAGATAAGAATAGGCTTTGATGGTGTAACTACCTGCACCCCTATATATATAGATGATATTTACTTAACCGGAGTTTCTGAAAAAAACGGATGGGCACAGCGCTATATTGTGAGAACAAATTTTTCAAGATTTCTCACTCTTACCACAGAGTATAAAAAAATAAATCCCCCTTTTAGTGTTATAGGTAGCTCCTCTACCAACAATAAACTGGAACTTAAAAAATGGAGTGCCAGGTTATCTTTATTTAGTTTTCTTCCAATTTCCTATTCACGTTCTGATGAGTTTACGAGTACTCTGAGCACCAATGGGATTAATTTACATCCCGTAGAAACTGATAAAGTCTCAAAGATCTCCCATAGCTACCAGGTGGCGTTTTACCTTCCCTCCTGGCCAAGACTTGTATTTAAAGGATCCAATGTAAAATCCAATTATCTTTCCAGACAGCCTCTTGAAAAAACAAGTGATGATACCTATGATTTATCCCTAAACTATTCCTTACCTTTGCATTTTTTCCTTTTGCCTACAAATATTTCCTCTTCTCTGCAACTTAAAAAATCAGGTAAACAGGTACAGGGAGTATCTAAAACCCTGGATACCACCAGAAAGGGAAGCATCAATCTTCCCTTTAGACTTGCAAGGAATATGATTTTGACAACTTCTTACTCTCAATCTGATACTGAACAGAAAATCTGGGGAGAGGGAAAGATGCCGAAGTCAAGATCAAAGGATCTTTCTCTTCAATCCCGTATTTCTGTATTTGGCCTTAACCCTTCTGCTAAGTTTAAAGGGGGATATAAAGAGGAGAATTTTTCTTCCTCTAATCCTTATCAAAGAAAAATCTCCACTTACCTTGAGGCCTCTTATAATCTTCCCTTTAGGCCTTCCTCTTTTTTTAAAAGATTTCCCGCACTTTTTTCTAACCTGACCTACTATACCAGTTTTAATCTTAAAAGAGAAGGCATATTTGAGGACACAACAGCTCACCTTGATCTTGCATCTCAATTTGGACTTAAAAGGCTTTCTCTCCCCGATGGATGGGAGAAGTTATGGCTGGAAAAGAGGAGTTTTAGTTTAAAACAAAGATGGCATCCCTTTTTCTTTATAGATACAACTGTTGGTTATAGCAGGCAGGAGGAGGATAAAACAGAGATGGGTACCCCCTTTGTAACAGAGGTTGAGAACTGGCCTTCAGCTCAGTTTAAATTTGACCTCAACAAAACTCCTGTTTTAATTGATAGGTTATCCCGAAAGCTATTTTCATCCTCCAATCTTGTTCTTGGATACTCAAGAAAAAAAGAGCTTAAAAGGGGAATATCAACCACTTATGTATACCAGCCTTCCCTTAACTGGAGAGGGATATTTAAAAAGCCCGAGAGTTTATATTTAACCTATTCTTATAAATCCAGCTCCCAGTATGAAAGGTTTGCAGGTCAATCCTCAAGTAGTGAGGAGTTCTCTTCCACCCATAAACTTAAGGTGGATTATTCAACTTATCTCCCCTGGGGTAGAAGGATACCTTTTTTAAATCGGATAATAAATTTTAAAAATCGAGTTACCCTTTCAACAACACTTAACAGGGAATTTAAGTATGAGAAAGATTCCTCAGGAACGCTGCGAGAGGACAATGAAAAATGGACCCTGGGTACAGATATATCCTACAGATTAAGGGAAAATGTAAATATGAAACTCGGTATAAGTGCAGCCTGGTATAAGGATAAGGTAAAGGCGGGAGAGGATTATTTTAGCTATGGAGGATCTGCTCAGGTAGAGATAGTATTTTAACCAACAGACCCCAGCGACCAACGACGCAATGACCCAACGACCCAACGACGCAATGACCCAACGACCCAACGACGCAATGACCCAAAGACCCAACGACGCAATGACCCAATAGACCCAAAGACGGAACAGACCTTTTTAAGTCAAACAGATTTAGTCATGGTTTTAAGAAAAAAGCTTATATCTATGTTGAAGAGTGTTTTTAGGAAAGTTGCCTCCGAAGACAACTAATTTTCTATCTCTAACTCCACTATAAAAAGAATGACTTGGTACTTTACCAAAAAGTAATTTTTGATCCAAGATTTGGAAAATTAAGCAATAACCTTTTCTTTCTTCTTTTTGAACTCTATCTCATATCCTACTGCCCCCAATATCCTTAATAAATTATCTAAAGAGAGACTCCGTTGATTCCGCAAAACTTTAGACAAAAAACCTTCATCAATTCCTACCTTTTTGCAAAATTCATAACGAGATCGAAAATTACTATCAATA
Source organism: Candidatus Aerophobota bacterium (assembly GCA_021163905.1). GTDB lineage: Bacteria > Aerophobota > Aerophobia > Aerophobales > B3-G15 > JAGGTG01. Next base: position 3,214 of record JAGGTG010000130.1, on the reverse strand, counting down.
ATCTCTAATAATTTGTCCCTATAATCATCTTTCCTAATATAACCTTGTTTTATCCCTAATCTCGAAGAAAGGTCCTGGCAAATTCTAAAGATTGGCAGGTTTGCAATCTCCTCTACCCTTTTATCCTTAAACTCCTCAAGTAGTTTGTCTTTCCAATAAGTGGAGAACTCGGTCCAATCTGGATTCTTTTCTAAATAAGAATGAACTTCCTGGTATATTTTTTTCTCTTTTTCCGAAAGAGAGTCCAGATTATAAACTTCATCTTTTAAAGTTCTATATTCTCTCATTGCATCCTCCTATAAAAATTCAACTTTGCCCGCTATCTCAAAATAAATGCTCTTTTGACCAAACATAGTTTTTGCCTTATTTTTTAAGTATTCTCTTAATTTATTCACATCTTTTTTCTTTACAGCAATAACATATTTTCTTGATCTTTCATAAATTTCTTTGTTAGTATCAGGATCTTTCCAACAGCCTCTAACTATCCCAGTAGATGTCCATCCACCAAACATCAGAAGGAGATCTTTTTCAAGCTCTTCAAATTTTGTATATGGATGAAGATCTTGAGTGAATTGATCCTTTAGAGGAATAAGAAAACTTGTTTGGACCATATTAATATTATATACATGCTTGACTGTTAGTCAAGCTAATTGAGGGGGAATATTTTCCCCCTCAATTGATCCGTTGGATACCCAGGGAGCCCTTAAAATAGAAAGTCTTATGAAAGGTGTCCCAATTTCAGAACTTTTGGTTGACAAAACAAAAAATGTAACATAAATTACTTAGAAATTATGCAGATTAAAATCCCGACCCAAAAGCTAAAGAAAATAAAAGTTGGTATACTTTACCTTTTCGGCTCACAGGTAGAGGGAACTTCTGGACCCCAAAGTGATATAGACCTGGGAGTGGTTTTCACCGATACTGGCACTATAAGGGAAGCAAAAGATTCTCTTGAGATTTATACTTATCTCTTTAATCTTCTAAGTGACGTATTTCCTCACAAAAAGGTGGATATTGTATTTCTCCAGCGCTCTCCTCTTTTTCTTCAATTTGAAGTAGTTACCCGGGGAAAAGTGCTTTATGAGGTATCCTCCCACTTTCGAGCCAACTACACGGAAAAAGTTATAAAAGAATATATTGATTTTAAGCCTCTCCTTGATAAAATGAATAAGGTTACCCTCGAGGTTTTTTCTTAAAATGAGAAAAGTTCCCTTAAACAAGCAGGTTATAATTTCTCGTATTGAAGAGATAAGACGTTGCTTGAGTGAACTTAAGAAATTCAGCCAGCTTTCTCTTGATGAGTTTAAAAAAAATTATAATTTTGCAATCTCTGAGCATTTTTTAAGAAGAGCTCTGGAGGCTGTATTTGATATTGGTTCTCATATTCTTTCTCGAATTCCTGGAGCAAGAGCAAGTACTTATAAAGAAATAGCTTTGCTTTTGAGTAAAGAGGGTATTTTACCTTCAGATTTTGTTAAAGCTAAACTAATTAAAATGGCAGGATATCGAAATCGCTTGGTTCATTTTTATTATGAGGTTAGCAAAGAAGAACTTTATTATATTTTACAGAAAAATCTTGACGATATTGAAAAGTTTTGTTTATATATAACGGAGATCCTAAAAAGTCCTGAAAACTGGAATTTACAGGTAGAATGAATAATGTCTAAAAAAAAGCACTCATCCAAGGATAATCCAAAATTACACGCTTCTAAAAAACCTCTGGATAAAGCTAAACCTGCTTTTCCCGGAAAAGAAAAAAAACTTTCCGCTAAAAAGAAGATCCCTTCCTCCCCACCTGTTCCTATTATAAACAGGGTAATGGAAATAGGGATTATCCTTGTTGCAGTTGGATGTCCTCTTCTTTTTTCCATCTGGTCAAAGAACAATTTCCTTTTACCAAAAAGAACCTATGCTGAGAGTATTCTGGTGGTCTTATTTGGTATTTATCTTATTAAGGTTGTAGAGGATGGTAAATTTAACCTTGTAAAATCAGATCTCTGGTATCCTCTTGCCGCCTTTATGGGAGTTATGTTCATCTCCCTTGTTCATTCTATATCACTTTACCTTAGTCTTCTTGATTTAGCTGATTTTCTTGCCTATTTTCTTACCCTTTTCCTCACCATTAATTTTATACGTACCTATACCCAGCGTAATAGAGTTTTCTGGTCTCTGGTAGCGGTTTGCCTTATATCATCTACCTATGCGGTTTGTCAGTTTTACAATATAGAGTTTAAATTCTGGGCTCGTCAAGGGGGAAGAGGTAATATCTTCTCCACCTTTGGTAATCCTAATCGCTATTCTGGCTTTGTGGGAGGAGTTCTTCCCGCTATGATTGGCTATTTTCTTATATCCCGGGGGATAAGAAAGTATATCCTGGGATACATTATCCCGCTTACCTATACGGGAATGATGATGACATTTACCCGTGGTGCTCTGATGGGTCTTGGTGTATCATTTATAGTTATGCTTTTACTTCTTGTTCGTTTTTATGGACTTAATTTTTTCAAGCGCTATCGCTACAGGCTTTTATACCTTATTGCAATTTTTGTTGTTATTACCGGAATTTTCTCAACGGAGAACCCGATAAATGTCTCCCATTTAACCGTTGCACAGAGGGCAGCCTCAGCTGCCGCCGGGAAGGAAACCTCTGTTCGTCAGAGGATTATGATCTGGAGAATAGGTCTTCTTATGTTTAAAGATCATCCTATTATCGGTCAAGGAATTGGCACTTTTAAGTATCATTATTTAAATTACCAGGGGAAATTTTTTGAAAATCCTGCCAATAAGAATTTAATTAATCTTGCAGTCTGGGCAAGGGAAGCTCACAACGAGTATGTTCAGATACTTGCTGAAACCGGGATACTGGGATTTTTGTGCTGGATGTGGCTATTATTTACATTCTTCAGGGGAAGGTATATCAGTTTTAAAGAGGAAAGGGAAAAAGAGGATTATCTCTTGCCTCATCTTGGCCTGACTATGGGAGCTCTTGTTATTCTGGTTCATGCAACGGTTAGTTTTCCTCTGCATATTATCCCAAATGGAATTTTATTATTTTTGTTAATGGGCCTTGCCGCCCTACCTTCTAAACTTGAGGGCACATATGAAAAACTATAATAACAGTCCCTTTCCAGTTTTCAGAAGCCTCTTTCTTGACTTTACAGGAAAGTATTAGACTTTTCCTTATTTAAGGGGGAGCAGCGCAAGCGTTGAGGGG
>JAGGTG010000149.1 GCA_021163905.1 Candidatus Aerophobota bacterium | reverse complement strand
GGGCTTTTTATTTGAAAAATAAAGCCCTGATCTTCCGAAAAGGAGGAGGTCAGGGTTTTTTGTTAGAGACTACATTTAGGAGGATAAAATGCTAAAACCCAGATATTTCCTTTTAGTTGCCCTGATCCTTTTTATAGCATTGCTGATAGGTGGAATGGAGGGAAAGGCTAATTTCCCCCGGGAAATTGTGGATGATTTTGGGTATAAGGTGATAATAAATAAAAAACCGGAAGGAATCGTATCTTTATCTCCCGCAAATACCGAGATTGTCTTTGCCATAGGAGCAGGAGATAAAGTGGTGGGGGTTACAGAGTACTGCGATTTTCCTCCTCAGGTGAAAAAAATAGATAGGGTAGGAGGATTTACCACTCCAAATATTGAGGCAATAGTAGATAAAAATCCGGATCTGGTGGTAGCCTCCTATGGCAATGGAGAGGGAAATATAAAAAGGTTAAAGGAGTTAGGAATAACTGTCTTATGCCTTTACCCTAAATCAGTTGGGGACATTTTAAAAGATATAAAACTCGTTGGTGAGGCAACCGGGTTTGAAAAAGAGGCAGAGAATCTGGTGAGGGATCTTGAGAGAAGAATAAATTTAATCAGAGAGAAGGTTAGCAAAATACCAAAGAAGAAAAAACCTCGTGTTCTTTATCTGGTATGGTATCCAGAACTATGGACAGCAGGGAAAGGCACCTTTGCCAATGATTTAATTGAGATGGCTGGAGGAAAGAATATAGCTTTTGATGTTCAGGGATGGAAGATAATAAGCAAGGAAGTGGTGATAAATCGGGATCCTGAGGTTATATTTTGTTCAGGAATGGGTAAAAATTCAGTTATTTTAAAGAATAAAATACTTAAGGATCCTGATTTAAAGAAAACATCAGCTCTTATAAGTGGTAGAGTTTACACCATAACCTCGGATATAGTGGAGCGCCCCGGTCCGAGAGTTGTAGATGGCCTGGAAAAAATAGAGAAGTCTCTGTCGAGTTTTTTCAAAACTGTAAGGTAGAAAACTTTATGAGTTATCCAAGGATCATTTTAGCTGGAACCAACAGTGCTGTTGGTAAAACCACGCTGACTTTAGGAATAATACTGGCTTTAAGAAAGAGGGGATTAAAGGTTCAACCATTTAAAGCGGGACCTGATTACATTGACCCTACCTACCATACACAGATAAGTGGCAGGTTTTGTCGGAATCTGGATAGCTGGTTGTTATCCAGAAAGGTTGTTTTGGAACTATTTGAAAGACAGGCAAAAATTGCAGATATTTCGGTAATAGAAGGAGTGATGGGTTTGTACGATGGATTGGGAGATGCTGAAGAAGGATCAACTGCTCATCTGGCAAAGCTTCTTGCCTGTCCGGTAATTCTTGTGGTGGATGTATATTCTATGTCAAGAAGTGCTGGGGCACAGGTTTTAGGTTACAGGGAATTTGATAAAAGGGTGAATATTGCAGGTGTAATTTTAAATAATGTGGGAAGTGTTACTCACTATCAGGATACAAAATCTGTTATTGAGGTAAAAACTAAAACTCCGGTTCTTGGATTCTTACCAAAGGATTCAACTTTGAGGCTTCCAGAAAGGCACTTGGGTTTAATACCTACCCAGGAGAAGAAGTTGCTTAGTGCTTTCTGTAAAAAGTTATTAAATTTAGTTGAGAAAAATATAGATATGGATAGGATTATCAGGATAAGCAGGCAAACACAGGGATTTCCTTCTGGCAGGAAAATAATCTTTAGTCCAAAACCAGTTCAAAATAAAATAACCGTTGCTGTTGCCAGGGATGAGGCCTTTGACTTTTATTATCAGGATAATCTGGATATTTTAGAGTATTTTGGGGCAAAGCTTGTTGAGTTCAGTCCCCTTAGATCTAAAAGACTACCCCGGGATATAGATGGTATTTATATTGGTGGTGGATTTCCTGAACTTTTTGCTCCTCAACTGGCAGGAAATACCCAGCTCAAAGATGAGCTCTATCAACGGGTAAAAAATGGGCTACCGGTTTATGCTGAGTGTGGTGGGCTTATGTATCTTATGGAAAAGCTTGTTGATTTTCACGGAGAAGATTTTTCTATGGTGGGAGTTTTTAAGGGTTCGGTTAGTATGGCTAAGAAACTACAATTTCTGGGTTACGTAGAAGTTGAGACTCTGAAGAATAACATATTAAGTAAAAAAGGGGATAGAAATAAAGCTCACATATTTCACTGGTCATATCTCAAGGATATTCCCGATAATGTGCGTTTTGCTTATAAGATAAGAAATAATAAGGGGGTTTTTTATGATGGATTAATCAAAGAAAATGTTCTGGCAAGCTATGCTCATCTTCACTTTGCTTCTAATGTGGACTTTGCAAAAAATTTTATAAGAAGTTGCCGGGAATATAAAAAGTTAAGGATGAAAAAGAGTGCTTATGGATAAGATATACGGTGTTATCAGAAATATTTCCCCACTGAACAGGCAGGCCCTTATAAAAGCCCAGAGGAGGCTGGATAACCTGACTAAGCCTGCTGGAAGTCTGGGCAGGCTTGAGGAAGTGGCAAAGAAGGTGGCAGGTGTTACCGGAAAGATAGATCTTTCTTTTTCCAGAAAGGTTATCTTTGTATTTGCCGCTGACCATGGAGTGGCAGAGGAAGGGGTATCTGCCTATCCTCAGCAGGTAACCTGTCAGATGGTTTATAATTTCCTCAGGGGTGGTGCAGGAATTAATGTTCTGGCACGTCATATAGGAGCAGAGGTGGTGGTGGTGGATATTGGTGTTGCAAAAGATCTAAGCCTAAAGCCTCAACCTAATTTTAAGGTAAAAAAAGTGGGATACGGAACGAAGAATATGGCTAAAGAGAAAGCCATGAGTAAAAATGAGGCTATTCGTTCAGTTGAAGTGGGAATTGAAGTTTTTGAAGAGGAGCATAAGAAAAATCCTATAGATATAGTTGGACTTGGAGATATGGGTATTGCCAATACCACCGCAAGTAGTGCTATTTTAGCCTGTATAACCGGAAAGGATCCTGAAGAGGTAACCGGTAGAGGAACGGGAATAAATGATAAAATCTGGGAGAGGAAGGTTGAGGTGGTTAGAAGATCTTTAAAGATCCACCTTCCCGATCCCCATGATGCTCTGGATGTATTGGCTAAGGTGGGAGGATATGAAATAGGGGGAATTGCCGGATGTATTTTAGCAGCGGCAAAAAATAAAGTACCAGTGGTAATAGATGGATTTATCTCTACAGCTGGAGCCCTGATAGCTACAGGGCTTGCTCCAGAGGTAAGGAATTATCTTTTTGCCTCCCATCTTTCCCTGGAAAAAGGGCACAGAATAGCCCTTGATTACCTGAGACTATCTCCCCTTTTAAATTTGAATTTGAGATTGGGAGAGGGAACAGGAGCTGCCCTTGCTATAAGTATTATAGAAGCTGGAGTAAAGATTCTAACACAGATGGCCACCTTTGAGGAAGCAGGAGTATCAAGGGAGATAGGATAGGATGTATGTAACTGTAAAAATGCCCGGAAGTTGTGGGGAGTTAGTTCAGGGCCAGATAGATGGTGTTAATTTTCACATAACCTGTCCGGTGAATATATTTTCTCAGGTTACAGCTTATTTTTCCACATCTACCAGAAAGATAACCTGTTCTCCAAAGAAAAAGAAAGCACTCAGGGCAACAGAGAAAATACTTGCGTATCTTAACGGAAAAGGGACTTCCATTGGACTTCGATTTTTTTCCAGAATTCCTGTAGGTAAAGGGATGGCCAGCAGTACAGCTGATATTGCTGGTAGCTGTTTTGCCGTGGCAAATCTTCTTGGAAAAAACCTCACCTTTTCAAAAATTGCCAGTATAGCATCTGAAATTGAGCCTACAGATGGAATAATACATAAAGGGATTGTATGTTTTGATCATATCAGGGGTAAGTTGATAGAGAATCTTGGCTATCCTCCCCCAATGAAGGTTTTAGTTATTGATCCTGGAGGTAAAATAGATACCCTTGTCTTTAATAAAAGAAAGGACCTTAGGATTTTACACAGGGTAAATAGAAAAATAATTGAAGAGGCTTATTTTCTGGTTAAAGAGGGAATGAAGAAAAAGGACCCTGAATTAATTGGAGCTGGGGCAACTATTTCTTCTGTATGTAACCAGATCATACTTTATAAGCCAGAGCTTACCAGGATTATTTCTCTATCAAAAAAATTGGGAGCACTGGGAGTTAATGTAGCTCACAGTGGGTCTGTAATAGGTATTTTGCTCCCTTCTGATTTTTCAAGATTTAACCAGCTGGAACAGAGGATAAAAAAAGAGTGTGGTTCTCATTTGAAGTTTTATCGAACCGCAATTACCGGAGGAGGCCCCCGTATAGAAGATGAATAAATCTAAATTCTCACATGGTGGAGATATCTGGCAAGTATCGGAAAAATACAAAATACCTCCTGATAAGATCCTCGATTTCAGTACTAATGTAAATCCATGGGGAAAATTTTCTGGAGTTGTGGATGTGATAAAGAAAAATATAAGAGAGATTTTCCATTATCCTGATCCTGAGTGCAGAAAGTTAACTTTTAAACTAAGTGAATTCTTAAAACTAGAAAGAGAAAATATTGTAGTTGGTAATGGCGCCACTGAAATTATTTATCTTCTGATGATGTCTCTCAGGCCCTATCAGGTGGTAATTCCTGTTCCCACCTTCACTGAATACGAGCATGCTTTGAGATTATCCGGTGGGAAGGCAAAATTTTTATTTTTAAAAGAAAAAAGTGATTTTACCCTGGATGTTGATGAGCTAATTAAAAAGGTAAAAGATTCTCAGATGGTGATAATCTGTAATCCCAATAATCCTACAGGTGGAGTTCTGGATCAGTCTAAAATGCAAAAAATAGTGGATAAGGCAGAAAAAATGGGAAAATTTGTAGTGGTTGATGAGAGCTTTATTGATTTTTGTCCTCAGGAGAGTATTATAAATAGTATAAAAAAACATCAGAACCTTTTTATCTTACGCTCTTTTACCAAGTTTTTCTCCATTGCGGGCTTAAGGTTAGGATACGGGATAGGTAGCAAAGAAGTTATAGCAAAAATAAAATCCGTAAAGTTGCCCTGGATGGTAAATTCTTTAGCTGAGATAGCAGGGGTTGCCATTCTGGAAAATATGGAAAAATTTAAAGAATTAAGACAGAGGATAGAAAAAGAGAGAGCTTTCCTATATAAAAATCTTTCTAAAATAAATGCAGTTAAACCTTATCCTTCAATTACCAATTTTATACTTGTTAGGATAAAAGCCTCTTTTTCCTCCTCCCATTTAGCCAATGAAATGGCAAAAAGGGGCATTCTTATCAGGGATTGCAGCAACTTTACCGGCTTATCGGATAAATTTTTCAGGATAGCTGTCAGGAAAAGAGAGGAGAATAAAAAGCTTATTTTTAATCTTAAACAGATATTGGGAGCAAATTTTGATTATTAAATTAGTATTAGCTTTTTTGCTTGATATTTTAGTAGGTGATCCTTATTGGTTTCCCCATCCTGTAAGGGGAATGGGGAAATTAATTCAGATACTGGAGAAACTTTTATACAGGTCCTGCTTTAATCTTAAGATAAGCGGGGTAATCTTAGCAACTCTGGTAGTAGGGATAAGCTGGTTTGGAGGATTTGTTATGGTTAATCTTGCCAGTAGAGCAGGGAAATGGCTGGAGATTGGAGTGGAAAGCTTTCTTATTTTTACCACATTATCCGTAAAAAATCTGGCAGATGAAGCAAGAGGAGTTTATCAGGCTCTTGATAAGGATGATATTAAACTCGCCAGAAGGAAAGTTGGTAGAATAGTGGGGAGAGATACCCATAATTTGTCCAAATCTGAGATTATAAGGGCAACTGTGGAGACAGTAGCTGAAAACAGTGTGGATGGGGTGATATCTCCGCTATTTTTTGCTCTTTTAGGTGGGGCTCCTCTTGCTTTAGCCTACAGGGCTATAAATACCCTTGATTCTATGGTTGGCTATAAAAATCAAAGATATAAGGATTTTGGCTGGTTTTCAGCAAGGTTGGATGATGTAACTAACTTTATACCTGCAAGAATAGCTGCTCTTTTTATTCCTCTGGCGGCTTTTCTTACGACAGGAAGAGGAAAGGATTCTTTCAGGATAATTTTAAGAGATGGAAAAAAATCTCCCAGTCCCAATGCTGCAATACCTGAGGCAGGCTTTGCTGGAGCTTTAGGTATCAAGTTAGGAGGGAGGAATTTTTATCAGGGAAAAGAGGAAAGTAGGCCCTTAATTGGAGAAAATTTAAAAGAAAAAAATAAAAAGGATATCCTGGTTGCTATTAAGATTATGAGGGTTTTATCGGCTCTTGTCTTGCTGGTATTTATCGGTGGGTACTGGACTTTTATAAATATGCCATTCATAAGATGAATTATATTTTTTAAGAGTAAAAATGCCTGCCAAGTCTATTATGATTCAGGGAACAGGTTCAGGAGTGGGTAAAAGCATCATAGTGGCAGCCTTTTGCAGGATTTTTAAAAAAGATGGTTTCAAAGTAGCTCCCTTTAAAGCTCAAAATATGGCTCTTAATTCATTTGTTACCAGATCGGGAGGTGAGATGGGAAGGTCTCAGGTAGTTCAAGCTCAAGCTGCGGGAATAGAACCTCAGGTTGAAATGAATCCTATCCTCATTAAACCTACTGCTGATACTAAAGCTCAGATTATAGTTCTGGGTCATCCTCTGGGTAACTTTAGTGCAATGCAGTATCACAAATTTAAGGCAAAACTTCTTAAAGTGATAAAAGATTCCTATCAAAAATTAGCCAGAAAATACGATATAGTAGTTATAGAAGGGGCAGGATCCCCTGCTGAGGTTAACCTAAGGGAGGGAGACATTGTAAATATGGAAACCGCCAGGATGACCAATTCTCCAGTGATTTTAGTGGGAGATATAGACAAAGGGGGTGTTTTTGCCTGGTTGTGGGGAACCATTGATCTTTTATCAGATGAGGATAGAAAAAGAGTAAAAGGGATAATAATTAACAAATTCAGGGGCGATAAGAGGATCCTTAAACCCGGTTTAAAATGGTTAGAGAAAAAAACCGGATGTCCGGTGGTGGGAGTCATTCCCTTTTTTAAACATATAAGAATCCATGAGGAGGATTCCCTTTCCCTGGATTATGTTAAATTTCAAAAAGAAGGTGAGATTAAGATAGAGATAGTTTATCTCCCCCATATCTCCAACTTCACTGATTTTGATCCTCTTATGGAGATTGAGGGTGTTTCTGTTCGTTATGTGGGAAGAGGTGAGCCTCTATCTAACCCTGATGCCGTGATAATTCCTGGAACTAAAAATACAATTGATGATTTAACTTATTTGATAGAGGAAGGATATGTTGATCAAATTCGATATCTAGCAAAGAAGGGAAAGATAATAATGGGAATTTGCGGGGGTTTCCAGATGCTGGGAAAGGAGGTTCGTGATCCCTGGCATATAGAAAGTAAGCTTACCACTGTCCGGGGAATAGATCTTTTGGATGCTGTTAGCAGTATTGACAGGAAAAAGATAACCCATCAGGTAAAGGCAATTTTTCAGATAAATCCTGTGGATAAAAAACCAGATGGAGAAAATATTCTGTATGGATATGAGATCCATATGGGAAGCACCGATCTTGGATCCGGGGCTCGCTACCTATTTAAAATTGTTGAAAGATCGGGAAAGCCAGTTGAGGTGATGGATGGAGCTGTTAATCTTAAAGGTAATGTTTTTGGCACCTACATTCATGGAATATTTGATAATCCATATTTTACCAGCTGGTTTGTTAATCTGATCCGATCTCAAAAGGGACTTGCTCCCATAAAATATACCCCGGGTGGGATTAACTTGGATGAGGAGTATGATAAGCTGTGTTGCTGGGTAGAAAAAAACATTGACAAAAAACTACTCTATAAAATTGTAGAAAAGGGAATGAGAGAGGGATGTTGCAGCGACGATTAATAATTTTAGGGTTTTTGGTTATAATAGCACTTATCAGCATAGGAATAGGTTTATCAGTGGGCACAGTTTCCATTCCCCTGTCCAGCATTCTGGGAGTATTATTTGGTAAAATCCCCTATATAAGGAAGTTTGTCAGGATTGATGTTCCGGATAAGTATTTCATGATTATTTTTAATTTGAGACTTCCCCGTGTTCTTTTATCCATTCTGGTTGGATCAGGACTTGCTGCTGCAGGAGCATGTATGCAGGGATTATTTAGAAATCCTATGGCAAGTCCCTATGTGGTTGGAGTTTCATCAGGTTCCTCATTTGGTGCGGCTGTTGCCATGCTCATTTTCCCCGGGATTTTTTCTGTTCCTGTAGTTGCCTTTATCTTTGGAGTTATTACTACTTTTCTTGTCTATAGAATATCTTTCAAAAGAGGAAAGATAGCCACAGAAACTCTTCTTCTTGCCGGGATTGCTGTCGGTTTTTTTTTCTCCGCTATTACATCTTTATTAATGTACACCACAGCATCAGGCGTTCACAGGCTTGTCTTCTGGATTATGGGAGGATTCTGGAATAGCAGTTGGGCAAGGCTTTTAACAGTAATTCCCTTTGTTGGATTTGGTATTCCTGCTATCTATTGTTTTGCAAGAGATCTAAATATTATGCAGCTGGGAGAGGAATCTGCAATTCATTTGGGAGTGGAAGTTGAACAGGTAAAGAAAATACTGCTTATTTTTACCTCTTTGATTACCGCCTCCTGTGTTTCGGTGAGTGGTGTAATTGGATTTGTAGGGTTGATTATTCCCCATATTACAAGATTATTGGTAGGGCCAGACCACAGAATGCTCATTCCCATCAGCACTTTAATGGGAGGAATATTTTTGCTCTGGTGTGATACTCTGGCAAGAACCATCATCGCACCTGTGGAGCTTCCGGTGGGAATAATAACAGCTTGTTTTGGTGCTCCTTTTTTTATATATCTTTTAACTAAAAGTAAAAGGGAATCCTATGCTTAAGGTTAAGAATGTATCGTTTTCCCTGAATGGTAAAAAGATCCTGCAGAATATAGATTTTTCCCTTTCGGCAGGAGATTTTCTTGGAATAGTGGGACCAAATGGTGCAGGGAAAACAACCCTTTTAAGATTGATAAGTGGTGTTATTTATCCTGATGAAGGGAAAATATTTATAGAGGGAAAAGATACCAGGTCTTTTAACTATCGCAGGTTAGCTTTAAAGGTAGCTATGGTTCCTCAAAATACTTTCATCAGTTTCCCCTTTACCGTTTTCGATATAGTTCTTATGGGAAGAACCCCTTATCTTGGGAGATTTGAGCGCGAGAGAAAAGAGGACCTGGAAAAGGTTAAAGAGTATATGGATCTTACCGGAATCTGGCATTTAAGGAATAGAAAAATCACCGAGATAAGTGGAGGTGAGCTTCAAAGAGCACTAATAGCCCAGGCACTTGCTCAGGATACCCCTATTTTGCTTTTAGATGAGCCTACCTCTCATCTTGATATAAATCATGAACTTGAAATTATCTCAATTATTTCCAGGTTAAACAAGGAAAAAGATAAAGCTGTGGTTTTGGTCTCTCACGATCTTAACCTTGCTGCACGTTACTGCAGGAGATTAATTTTACTTAAAGAGGGTAAAATATTTTCCCAGGGAAAAGTAGAGGAAGTCCTTACTGCCAGGAATATAAGAAGCGTTTATCATTTAAATGCTCTGGTTAAAAAACATCCTGTTACCGGATTTATCTATACAATTCCAGTTTCTATTCAAAATGGGAAGAGATCCGAGAAAAGGGGAAGGATACATCTAATTGGTGGAGGAGGAAGTGCAAGTAAAATAATGAAAGAGCTAATTGATCGAGGTTATGAGGTGAGTATAGGTGTGGTGAATGTTTTTGACGCTGATTTTGAGACCGCCCAGATTTTTGAGGTGCCATGTGTTGTAGAGGCTCCTTTTTCTCCCATTACCCATGAGTCATATCAAAAAAATATGCAGCTGATTAATGCCTGCCAGCTTGTCATTTTATGTGATGTACCTTTTGGTAGCGGGAATCTTTTAAATTTGAAGGCAGCTTTATGGGCTTTAAGAGAGAGGGGGATAAGGGTGGTGGTTCACAGTGAGACTTCTATAAAAAAAAGGGATTATACAGGGGGCAGGGCAGAAAAAATTTTTCAGGATTTAATTAAAGAAGGAGCATTATTAGCAGAAAAAGAAGAAGAAGTGCTATCTTTTGTGAAGGATCATTTCTCTTAATAGTATTTTTTTTTAAAAAACTGGAAAGCCAGACTTTATTCTTTCTCAGTTTTATGTTATACTAAAGACATTAGTGGACATTTCCTCTTGTAGAAAGGGAGCAATGAGATGAGAGATTGGAAAGAAAGGCTGTTGTCCAGAGGAATTTTAGTATTAGATGGAGCCTGGGGAACGGAGATGATGAAACGGGGACTTTTACCCGGTGAGTGTCCGGAACTTTGGAATTTAAATCGTCCCGACGATGTACGGGCAATTGCCAGATCTTATCGGGAGGCTGGGGCAGATATTATACTGACCAATACATTTGGTGGCAATTATTTTAAATTAAGAAAAAACGGTGTTTCATTGGAAGAAGTGAAAAAGATAAACAAAAGGGGTGTGGAGTTATCCAGGGAGATGGCAGGAGATTGCCTTGTATTTGCCTCTATTGGTCCTACCGGTGAGTTTCTCAAGCCCCTGGGCAAAATTACAGAAGATGAAATGGTTACCTGTTTTAAACAACAGGTAGATGCATTTGTGGAAGGGGGTGCTGATGGGGTGATTATTGAGACAATGAGTGACCTTAACGAGGCTAAATGTGCTCTGAGGGCTGTCAGGGAAAGTTCCAATCTTCCAGTGGCAGTGTCGATGACCTTTAATAAAGGAGAAAAAGGATATGCTACGGTTATGGGAATAACTCCGGATAGAGCAGCTAAAGAATTAGAAAAAGCTGGAGCAGATATAGTAGGAGCAAACTGTAGTTTTGGAATTGAGAATATGGTGGAGGTGGCAGGAATTATTCGTCCTGTTACCCATCTTCCTTTATGGATAAAGCCAAATGCTGGAATTCCTCAACTGAGGGAAGGAAAAACCATCTACCCGGAAACTCCAGAGCAGATGGTAAAATTTGTTCCTGACCTTATAAAAGAGGGAGTTAGTATGATTGGTGGATGTTGTGGAACCACCCCTGATCATATTCGCTTGATTGCCAGCAAAGTCCGCAGCTATATTGATATAGCTCGCAGGTATCTGGAAACAGTGGTTAAATTTAAAAACTCCGGGATTTGATAAATTGAACCTCAAGCCAGATAGACAACAACTAAAACAGCGACTAAGTAGCAGGAGGAAAGTATGTTTACCATTATTGGAGAGCGAATTAATATGACGCGGAAAAAGATTAAGGAAAAGGTATGGGAAAGGGATGCTGATTTTATCATGATGGAGGCCCGCAGGCAAACTGAAGCAGGTGCTACCCATATAGATGTTAATGCTGGAGGTGATCCAGCAAAGGAAGTAGATGATATGAGATGGCTGACCGAAGTGGTATCCAGGGCAACGGATCTTCCCCTTGTATTTGATTCAGCTAATCCTGCAGCACTGGAGGAAGGGCTGAAGATATGCAACAGACCTGGAACCATAATAAATTCTATAACAGGTGAGAAAAAACGTATTGAAAGTATCATTCCACTTGTGAAAAAGTACAAAACAGGTGTGGTTGCATTAACCATGGATGATAATGGCATGCCTGAGGATTATGAGGGAAGGATGAGAATTACCAGGAATTTGGCGAAGATAATTCAGGAGGAGGGAATCTCTCTGGATAGAGTTTATTTCGATCATCTCGTTCGTCCCGCATCAACCAATCCAGGACAGGCTAAATTTATCCTGGAGGCTATTACTACCACAAGGAAAGAGTTTCCAGAAGCTCATATTGCCCTGGGGCTGTCCAATATCTCCTTTGGAATTCCATCTCGAAATAATTTAAATAAGGTTTTTCTTGCCATGCTCATCGCTGCTGGATGTGATGGGGTAATTATTGATCCCTGTGAGAAGGGGATGATGACCACTCTTTTTTCAGCTCGAGCGGTTCTTGGAATGGATGAGTACTGTATGGAGTATATCTCTGCCTATCGTGAAGGAAAATTAAAATAGGTTTTTTGCTCTTTTCCGCTACAGGGTACACGGATTCTGCAGGACCTTTTAAGGTTAAAAGGGAAGAGGGTGAGATTCCCTCGCGGTCGCGCCGCTGTGACCGGAACGAAATCCATCTACCTGTCTATCAGGTAAAAACCACTGCAAGTGATAAATCATCACTTGTGGGAAGGGATGGAGAGTAGGAAAACCTTCTAATAGGAAGGATATGCCGGGAGCCAGAATACCTGCCTGCAGGATGTTGCCCCTCTTCTTCGCGAAGTGAGAAGGTGTGGGCTTTTTATTTGAAAAATAAAGCCCTGATCTTCCGAAAAGGAGGAGGTCAGGGCTTTTTTGTTAGAGACAATTCCGGATGCCTTGTGAAAGATACAAAATAAAAACAAGGAGGTAGAAATGAGAAGGAGAGTCTTAAGAAGCTGGGATAAGGGTAGTTTTGTTTCTGGAAAAATTTGCAGAGGAGAAAAGGGGGAGTTTATAAAAATGGCTGTTTTTCTTCTGTTTTTGCTGCTGATAATAGATTTTATTTTTCCATTGGCTTTTAGCAGGGCACAGAACGTAGATGTATTTGATCTGGGAAGTATAGTAATTACCGCTACCAGAGTTCCACAACTCTTAAAGAATACTCCAGGTTCTGTAACGGTGATTACTGAAAAAGAGATAAAATTATCCGGGGCAAGGAATGTAGGGGAGGTTCTGGAAAGAGTAGCGGGAATAAAGATCAATAGTTACGGCTTTAATGGGATGAGCAGTTTGAGTTTAAGGGGAAGCTCTGCCAATCAGGTTCTGGTAATGATCGATGGAAGGCCAATAAATTTAGCATCTTCAGGCTCAGTTGATTTAAGTCAGTATTCACTTGAGAATGTGAGAAGAATTGAGATTGCAAGAGGTCCCTTTTCAGCTTTATACGGGGCAGGAGCTCTGGGAGGTGTTGTAAACATAATTACCAAAAACCCTCCCAGAAAAACGACAGCTGAATTGAAACTTTCCCAGGGAAGTTTCAATTCAAGCTTCTATCACCTTTTATATGGCTCGGGTAAGGATAAATCTGGTTACCTTTTCACTATTGAGAAGGATTACTCCAGGGGAGATCGCCAAAATAGCTGGAGGAACTTTTTTAATTTAAATGGGAAGATAACTTATTTTTCCTCCCTATTTTCCGGGGGATATTCTCAAGATAAAGAAGGAGTACCGGGATCTCTTAGCTATCCAACTCCAAAGGCTACCCAGAATAATAAGAGAAGCTGGTTTGATTTTAATAAAAAATGGAGCTGGAGAAAATGCCGGTTTTTACTTAAAGGGTTTTTAAACCAGAATAAAATTATTTACGAGAATCCGGATAGGAATCAAAGGGATACAACGAAAGACAAAACTTTGGGGATAAACTTTCAGAATACAATCTTTTTAAGCTCAAAGCATAATTTTATCTGGGGGGTTGACTGGAGGGAGGATGAAGTAGATATCAGAACAATCAATGGGACCTCCAGAATTGGAGGAAAAAGAAAAGTTAACTCAGGCTCTTTATACCTCCAAGATGAGGTAAAGCCTTTTTCTAACTCTACCCTGGTTTTAGGGGCAAGATACGACAATCATTCAGTTTATGGATCTCAGTTAAGTCCAAGGATTGGTTTTCTCCATCATTTTGGAAAGTTGACCTCCCTTAGATTGTCCTGGGGTAAGGCTTTCAGGGCCCCTACAATAGATGATCTTTACTGGCAGGAGGATTGGGGATGGGGAATGGGACTTTTTGGAAATCCTGATCTTACTCCAGAGAAATCATCAGAATATGAGGTAGGGATTGAACATATATTTACTCCTGAAATTTTAGGAAGAGCCACCTTTTTCTCCAGCTGTATAGATGATCTTATAAGCTGGGTTGAGACCTCTCCCTGGAGATGGGAGGCTCAAAATATAGATAAGGCTAAGATAAAAGGATTGGAAACCGAGATAAAACTAAAGCTTTTAAGAAGAGTATTTCTCTCTTTTAACTATACCTATCTTGAAGCAAAAGATGACAGGGAATTTAAGGGTAAGTTTTTACCCTATCGGCCTCAAAATAAATTTTTCTGTACTCTCAGGTACAAAATACGTCCAGAACTTCTCCTTTACCTTGAGGGGAAAATAGTAGGAAAAAGATATACCAATCGAGAAAATACACAAAAGCTTCCCTCTTATAGTTTAATTGGAGCAAGATTAATTTTCAATCCCAACAGAAAATCGGAGATTTTTGTTAAAGTAGATAATCTTCTGGATGAAAAATACGAGGATGTAAAAGGTTATCCTATGCCAGGTAGAACGATAAAGGGAGGAGTAAAAGTTACTTTATAAAGTAGGGGGGTCATTGACCCCCCATTTATTAATAACAAGGAGGTTTACTTTGCTGAGATTTTTCTTAAAAGGTGGAATTGTAATGTGGCCGATACTGGCCCTTTCGGTTATATCTTTGAGTATAATTATGGAAAAATTCTACAGTTTTCACAGGGCAAGGTTAAATCTTCCTCAATTTCTCTCTAAAATTAAAGATTGCCTGATAAAAGGAGAGGTAAAAAGAGCTCTTGATATATGCAGAAAAACTTCAAGTCCTCTGGCCGGTATGTGCAGGGTTGTTATTGAAAATCAGCAACTTTCTCAGGAAAGAAAAGAAGAGTTTTTCTCCCAGTTTAGTTCGGTGCAGATAAGAGATTTAGGGAAAAACCTCAGAGCTCTTGGGATAATTGGACATATCTGTCCCCTTCTGGGATTATTTGGCACAGTTTTAGGTATGATAAAGGCCTTTATGGCAGTGGAGAAAATGACAGGAAGTGTAAATCCAGGAGTTTTAGCTGGAGGGATATGGGAGGCTCTTCTTACCACAGCAGCAGGACTTGCTGTAGCTATACCTACTTTAGCAGCCTACTATTATCTGGAGGGAAAACTGGAGGATATTTCTCTTCAGATGAGGGATGTTGTTTTTCAGGTGGAGAAGTTTTTAAAGGAGGATGAAAGATGAGGCCACTTATTAGGAAAAAAATCCCGCTATCTTTAGAAATTGCTCCTCTTATAGATATTGTTTTTTTACTTCTTGTGTTTTTTCTTCTCACATCTATTGGTTCACAAAATATAACTCAGCTTGATCTTCCTGAATCATCTACAGCAAAACAGGAACAGGAAAGTCTTAGTATATGTATAACAAAAGAGGGAAAGGTCTTTGTTAATGAAAGAAGAGTTGAAATGGAGTCTCTTTTACCTTTTTTAAGATCAATACTCGAGGAAAGAAAAAATAAGACTGTTAATATAAAGGCAGATGCCAATACTCCTTTTAGGATTCCCGTCCGGGTTATGGATATTTGTAGAAAGGCAGGAGCTACAATGGTAAGTATAGCTACACAGGAGGAAAAGAGAAGATGAAATGGTGGATAGTTATTTCCATTTTATTCCATCTGGTGATATTTACCATTCCCCTACCTTTAACTAATGGCAAGAGAAAGATAAATGTTGATAAAATAAAAATGACCTATAGGTTTGAGAAGGTACTAAGGCAACAGCCTGCTCAGAGAAAAATCAGGAAAGAGGAAGTCGCAGGAATTTACCTTCTGCCAGAGAAATTTCCTCTTCAAAAAATGCTCCCTTCTCCCATTAAAATTTTCTCATCCAGGTTGCAGGAGAAAAAAGAGCCTTCCTTTAAAGTTGCAGGTTTTGCACCCTCTTCTAAAATTAAAGATATTCCAGATTTCTACAATTTCATTTCTTTCAAAAAGATCAGAAAAAAGATACCACCTTCTTTTTCTCCACAAACTTTTCCTGGAAGGGAAGGTCTTTTAAAATACGGCCAATGTATAACAGAGGAATCTTCTCTTACCTCTAATGGAAAAGAAAAATATCTACTCACTTCTCCTGTTTCTTTGAGTTTAAAAGGCAAAATAGCTTATTCTTATAGAAAAATTCTTCCTGGAAAAGATAACCCTTTTCTTAGTTATAGGGGGGAGAAAAATTTGGTAAAATGTTCCCACCTACCACCAGAGCTTTTAATTTTTTCATCGTTAGGGGAGTTGAAATTAAAAACTGACTCTATTTATCCTATATCCTTGAAAAATCAGCAACTTTTAAATTATAAGATGAATGTTTCTTTTCCACCCCCTTTTTCTGAAAAAAACAGTGATATTTTAACTCTTTCAACAAAAGCCTATCATCCGGAAGATTTTTCTCCTCCTTTTTTAAAAAGAAAAATCTCCTTTTCTTTTTCCCCATTCAGGATTTCTAAAAAGATATTCAGATCAAGGGAGAATTTATTTTGTAAAACCAGCAAAGATATAAATCATCTTAGCAGGAGACAGCTTCAAATTTCCTTATCTTTTAAGGATCAACAAATTAAAAAAATACCGCTGGAGGAGGGTTTACCTGTTTTTTTAATTAAAGGTGAAAATTTTATTCAAAAAAGAAAAATTATAATTGATCAGAAGATAAAGATAAAAAGGGAGAGTCCTCTATTTTTATCAGATACAGGCTTAAAAGTCTTGCCGGGTAAATTTAGCATAAGAGGTAGTAAAGTCAAAAGAAAAGGCCCTATTTTCCCCCCTCGGATAGGTTCAATAGTTTCCCCACTTAGTCTTTTAGTAAAAAAAGGGTTTTATCAAAAAAGAATAGCACCTTCCTCCTTTTCCTATGAAGTAATGCTCCCTCCTTGGGAGGAGATGGAGAAAATTTTCTCTTCTCCTCCCTCCCCTCTTATTTTGACCAATTCATCAGTAAAAGTCAAATCTTTTCCCGCCTGTTTTGTTTTACCAAAGAAAAAAGATAAATTTACCCTGCCCCCTCCAGACTCTTCCTTAATAAATACAGTTAATTACTCAAGTTTAATAAAGAAATACATCAAGAAAATTGCCAGAATTATAAATAAAAATAAAAAATACCCCCCTTACGCCAGAGAAAAAGGAGAGGAGGGAAAAGTTGAGGTGAGTTTTAAGATACTAAAAAACGGAGATGTGAAGGATATAAAAATTATTTCCCCCAGCAAATACGCTGAATTAAATAAAGCTACACGGAAATTAATAGAGGATCTTTCTCCTTTCCCTCCCTTTCCACCAGAAATAAATAAAAATGCAATAAATATAAAAATGGAGGTTATCTATGAACTTAAGGAAGAGTATTAATCATTTACCGGGTTTAAAAATGCTTATAGGGTGTGTGTGTCTGTTTATCTTTTGTTTTTCTTCTCCTCTTTTCTCTCAGGATAAATTCACCATTCATCTTAATCTTGGTGTAGCCTACTACCATCAGGGTAAGTATGAAAGGTCAGAGGAGGAGTTTAAGAAAGCTATCCAGTTGAATCCAGAAAGCTTTGAGGCTCATTATAACCTTTCTCTGGTTTATCTCGTGCAAAAAAAATTTTCTTTAGCAGAAGAGGAGCTTCTTAAATGTTTAAATTTAAATCCCGATTATCCAAAAATTCATTTTCAACTCGGTAATATCTATTTTTATCAAAAACTTTATCCAAAAGCAGTTGCGGAATATAAAAAAGAACTTAGCAGGAACCCTTCTCATGCTCCTTCTCTTTATAACCTTGCCAAGGTATTCCAGATCCAGAGGGATTTTGGAGAAGCTGAGAAAATTCTCAGGAAGCTTCAAAGTATCTCACCTGATTTTCCTGGAGTATACAAAGATCTTGGTCAGGTATGTTATCAACAGGGTAAAAAAAGTGAGGCATGCAAGTTTTTTCAAAAAGCGATTGAGAAAAATCCCACAGATACTGATCCATATCTTTACCTTGGAAAAATCTATCAGGAGGAAAAAAACTATCAAAAAGCTGAGAAAGTAATTTTGAAAGCATTAGAAATTAACCCTGATAGTTTCTACGTTCGGTTAGAACTTGGATATTTATACCTTGAGATTGAAAAATATTCCTTGGCCCTTATCCATCTAAAAAAAGCTACTCAGATAAATCCAGATGATCCTCTTGCACATTACTACTTAGGATATACTTTTTCTCAAATGGGAAAACTCGATGAGGCTATTGCTCAGTACAGTTTAATTTTGAATAAAAAAGAAAAATTTGAGGATACCTTTTATCGACTGGGGAATCTGTACTACGAGAAAAAAGATTACAAAAAGGCCCTATCTTTTTATCTTAAAGAAATTGAGGTTAATCCCAGAAATACAGCTGCTCTTTTTAATCTGGCCAATGTTTACTTTAAGGAAGGAAAATTAGATGAAGCAGAATCGGTCTTAAAAAAATTACTGGAAATTACTCCGGATGATCCTTTAGCTCACTCTCTCCTTGGCGATATCTATATGAAGAAAAATATGTATGATAGGGCAATTGAAGAATATGGAAAAGCTGAGGGTGGGGGAAAAGAATAACTGACATTGGGGCACTTTTTGATAACTATGTGGCTCCTGGGTATTCTTGCGGGAAATCGGCCTCGCCAAACTCTTATTATCACTTCTTACTTTTGTGCAGCTCGGCCTCCCGCTTTTTGGCTGTGCAATTTATTAGTGAAGGGCAAGCTCATCTTCTCGCCAAAAAGAGGGTTTCCCACAAGAATACCCAGGAGCCTTGTTAGAGGAATACTGTGGAGAAACTGTTCTAATTTCAGAGAATAATTATTGATTGATTTTGGAATTTACATTAAAATAAATACAGATAAATGGGTAATAGCT